>JAMDCE010000262.1 GCA_023489135.1 Chloroflexota bacterium | reverse complement strand
GCGAAACACAAGGGAGGATTTGGAGAGTGAGATTAAACCTTTTCACCAAACTCATGAGTGGATTTGGTGTAGTTCTCGTCCTGATGGGTGTTGTGGGCTGGATGGGCATCGGCGGGATGGCTAGCATCGATGGCCTGCTGGGTTCCATGTATCGGGATAGCTTGATTCCTGTCGAGGATCTCTCGGCGGCTATTGAGAGCTTTCATCAGATGCGAGTGTCCGTCTTGGAGCACCTTATGGCCGATGACTCAGAGGGATGGGCACAGGCCGAAGCGAAGGTTGCTGAATACGAAAAAGAAATGCTGGCTCGTATGGACAAGTACGGCAAGTCCGATCTAGGTAAGGAGGAGAAGGAGTGGCTTGCGAAGTTCAATGCTTCGTGGGCTCCGTACCGGGTTGAGCGCGACAACGTACTGCGACTCAGCCGAGAGGGCAAGGATCAGGAGGCTAAAGCTCTTTTCCAAGGGGTGGCTCGACAGAAGTTGGCACCGGTCACCGAGGCGTTTGACAAACTGGCCGAGGTGAACGTGCGTGACGCCGACGAAGCCGAAAAACGGTCGGAAGCTCTCTACGGGGAAAGTCGGACCATGCAGATTGGCCTGCTTGCTCTGGCGATCATCGTCGGCGTCGGCATAGCCGTCTTCATGGGCCGTTATATTGCAGGGGCAGTTGGCCAGATGGCCAGAGCAGCGGAGGGAATAGCTGTTGGCGATCTGGATCAGAGGATCGACGTTCGGTCGAAGGACGAGATCGGCGATATGGCCAACTCGTTCACGCGAATGGTAGCCCATCTTAATGAAATGGCCGGCGTGGCCGACGCGATAGCCGACGGGGACTTGACTAGAGACATCCAGCCCAAATCGGACAAGGACGTGCTGGGCCACGCTTTCGCGACGATGATACACAACCTGCGCCAGCTGATCTCGCAGGTCTCGGGTTCGGCCGTGAACGTGGCGGGCCCTCTCCGCCAGCTTTCGCAGGTAGCCAGTCAGGCCGGAGCAGCCACGCAGCAAATCTCCCACACTATTCAACAGGTGGCCAGAAGCGGCCAAACTCAATCCGAAGCTGCCCAGAGCGCTGCGGGAGCAGTTCAGCAGCTTACGCAGGCCATCGATCAGATAGCTAGAGGTGCCCAGGAACAATCCGGCGCTGTTCAGGACACCTCGGTGACCGTCGGCAGGATGTCCTCCGCGATCGACAGGGTTTCATCCGGCTCGCAGATGGTTGCTTCCTCTGCTAGTCGAGCTCAGGAAGCGGCCAAGGGCGGTGTTGTCGTTGTGAGCCGCACCGTGCAGGGGATGGATGGGATCCGCGATAAGGTGAGCATCTCGGCCAAGCGGGTGAAGGAGCTGGGAGAGTACTCGGATCAGATAGGCAAGATAGTGGAGACCATAGACGACATAGCGGAGCAGACCAACCTGTTGGCGCTGAACGCGGCCATAGAGGCGGCCCGGGCCGGGGAGCACGGGAAAGGCTTCGCGGTGGTGGCGGACGAGGTGAGGAAGCTGGCGGAGAGGTCGGCGCGAGCGACCAAGGAGATCACGCAGATAATCCAGACGGTGCAGAGCGCGACGGTGGAAGCGGTAACGGCGATGGAGGAAGGGGCCAGGGAGGTAGAGGCGGGATCGAAGTTATCGGCGGAGGCCGGGCAGGCCTTGCAGGAGATACTGAAGGCGGTGGAGGAGAGCTCGGAGCAGATGCAGGGGATAGCCAAGGCGGTAGGGGAGATGAGTGCGCTCTCGAGCGAGGTGGTGAGAAGCATAGAGTCGGTGTCGGCCGTGGTGGAGGAGAACACGGCGGCCACGGAGGAGATGGCGGCGGGAGCCAGCGAGGTGACTCGGGCCATCGATAGCGTGGCGGCGATCAGCCAGGAGAACGCGGCGTCGGTAGAGGAGGTATCGGCTGGGGCCGAGGAGATGTCGGCGCAGGTGGAGGAAGTGGTGGCCTCGGCGGAGGCCCTGTCGCAGATGGCGCAAGACCTTAAGGAGGCGGTGTCGCGATTCAAGCTGGACGAGGCATCATCACAGTCCGAGACGGTGTTGCGCCGGCGCAAGTCAGATTGGGCGAAGACCGGCACGTTGGACAGGCGCGCCCAAATGGTGCCGAACCGCAGGTCGGCTTAGACATTATCTCCCCCTGTAGCGCGGGGGCTGGTCCCCCGCCCGCACCCCGGCGAGGGATGAGGCTACACGCTGCAGGGTGAGTGTTACCGGATTGGCTCTTAGAGTTGGGGTTGGGGGTTGAGGTGGGGGGGAAGAGACGCCCCCGGGCGTCTCTTCCCCCAATCTAGCCCTAGTATTCCACCCGAAAGGAAAAGAAATGAGCACGCTTACCGACAAATCCGAGCGACAGACTGGCGAGGCAAAGGAACGATCCACGTCGGATGAACATCTGGTGGTTTTCAGCCTTGGAGAGGAGTTGTTCGGGATCGATATCGCTCGGGTCCAGGAGATAATCCGCTGGCAGAGGGTAACCAGGATTCCTAAAGCCTCCTACTTCGTTGAAGGAATAATCAACTTGCGGGGAAGGGTCATTCCGGTGGTCGATCTTCGCCGATGCTTTGGGCTCGAGGCCGTGTCTCAGAGCGATGTCATGCGGATAGTCGTGGTGGAGATTCGGGGCTCGACCGTTGGGTTGATTGTGGACGGTGTTTCAGAGGTACTGCGGTTGCCGGAGTCAGTGGTCGAACCTCCGTCTCCCATAATCACCACTAGGGAATCAACCTATCTCCGTGGAATTGCTCGCCTGGCCGATAGATTCATTGCGTTGCTGGATCTAGAACAGGTGATTTCATCGGAGTTGACGATGGGATCGGGCCGGTGGGACGGGTCACCGGCGTCCGCGGCGTAGTTCGCGACGGCGGTCCCGGCGACCAAACCCTGTCATCGGGACCGCTATGGCGCGATCAGCGCGAAGAAGTTTCCCAAGGAAGGCGTTTCGACGAAACCTGGAGGCCAACCCGTCCCTGACGAACTAATTGTTAGATGCTACCATCCTGACACGCTTCATTCAAATAGAGCGGTCTAGGCTGGTGTGAATCGTGTTTGAGCCCGGATAATCCTTCGGGAGGTGTCTCGCCCGATGAGACGCACGACAATGCCCGGACCAGTGGTAAAGCGGCCTTCGTCATTGCTCGAGGCATTCGGGACCAAGCGGGCTCTTTGCAGGGCATCGTGGTCGCGGCGATTGCCCCTGGGTGGTTGGGGGGAGTATTCGACCTCGGGGGATCGGGGCAATCCTCCCTGGCGATCGTGGATCGGACCGGGCGCCTCGTCTGCCGCTTTCCCCAGCGCGAAATGAGTTGGTAGCGTCGTACCTTGGAAGCGTTGGAAAACAGCGAGGCGAAATACCGTGACCTGGTGGAGATGTCCCATGACTTGATCTGGCATTGCGACCTGGAAGGGCGCTTCACCTATCTCAATCCTGCCTTTAAGCGCGCGCTTGGCTACGAAGCAGAGGAGATGCTGGGGCGACGCTTCACGGAGTTTGAAATGCCAGAACAGGCGGCGAAGGATATCGAGGTGTTCAGAAGCCAGCTGCAGGGAGACGAGATTATCGGTTATGAGACCAAGCACCTTTCTAAATCAGGAGACACTGTTTACCTGGTTGTTAATTCTCGCCCGCTAACGGATGCCTCGAGCAAT
>JAMDCE010000289.1 GCA_023489135.1 Chloroflexota bacterium | reverse complement strand
CGGTGATCAAGACGCCGTTGGCTCTAAGCGTGGTGGGATGGAACTGCAGAAATTCCATGTCCATCAACGTCGCGCCCGCGCGATAAGCCAGGCTCATCCCGTCTCCAGTGCTTATCAGCGCGTTGGAGCTGTTGTGAAACACCGGCGCGCAACCGCCCGTGGCCAGTATCACCGCCTTGGCCTTTACCGCCTCTAACTTCCCCGACTTCAGGTCGATGGCTATGAGACCTCGGCAGACGCCATCGTCCACGGCCAGCGACGTCACGAACCACTCGTCGTGTACCTTTATCCCAAGCTTCAGCATCTGTTCGTAGAGCGCGTGAAGAATGACCAGCCCGGTGATGTCGGAAGCGTAGCAGGTCCGGGGAAACCCGGCGCCGCCGAAAGGCCGCTGGGCGATTCTGCCATCCGAAGTGCGTGAGTAGACCGTGCCCATATGCTCCAGCTCGATAATGTCGGCAGGAGCCTCGTTGCAGAGCACCTCGATGGCATCCTGATCTCCGAGGTAGTCGCTGCCCTTGACCGTATCGAAGGCGTGGCTCTCGGGAGAGTCATCGGGGCCTAGCGCCGCGTTAATGCCTCCCTGGGCTGCACCAGAGTGACTCCTGACCGGATGGACTTTGGTAAGAACAGCAACCTTTGCTGTCTTCTTCGAGGCCTCGATCGCTGCGCGCATACCAGCCAATCCAGCCCCGACCACCACCACGTCATATTCCAGCATAATCACCACCGTCCTGAAGAAAGAAGTTGGATGCGATCAATTGACAGAGACGACAGAATGTTGCGCGGGAGCTTGTCCCCCGCTTTGATAGAAGGCCATTGGGAAAGGGAATTCTGGACGAGAACAAGAATGCTCATTCCAGCGAGGCTAAAAGCCTGGATTAATCTGCATAGCGTTGAGAGGCGGGCATCCATCTCCCCGTCGAACAGATCCCCCTCCTATTCTAACAGGAAAGCGCTCGGTGTGCCATGTAGTTTTCTGGCAGTTCATCATGCGATCTGGACCGATTATACGCTGGCACTGGTGCACTGTCAAACAAAATCTTCTTGGGGGATTCGAAGCAAATCGAGAGGGTGAAAATCAACCCCAGCATGCAGTAGTTGGGTTATAAGATCGCTATGTAAAAAGAAGAGTGGGTAACGGTCCTTTGCTTGCTGTGGAGGTTGTGCAACCAAGCGCCAATACAGGCAGAAAGGAGAGATTGCCTTGTCAGCAAGCTCAAGCACCCACTCGTCCCCTGCCCCTGCAAGTTACGAGCCAGCTATGGCCCGGCACGATGGCCTCGTTCACGCCGTTATCCGCCACCAATACGGTGGCTCCCTTACCTACGCTCAGTTGCTGCAATCTGGTCGCATTGGCCTTTGGCATGCCATCCAGCACTTCAACCCCAATCACGGCACGACTTTCTCCACTTACGCCTGGCCCAGCATCGCTCGCCAGGTCTGGCACGATGTAGCCCAGGCCAACTCTCCACCACAAGAAGTCCTCACTCCCAATCCTCCCCTGGTCGCTCCAGACCTCAATGACCTTGCCCAACGCGGCCAAGTTTACGATTGCCTCAAGAACCTCGTCGATAAGCTCCCAGCCCACTTGCGCAAGGTCGTAATCCTCTACTACGGCCTCTATGACCATCCGCCCCACTCTCTACGCCAACTGGGCCGCAAACTCGGCATCTCTCACGAGATGGTGCGCCAACGTCTCCTGGCCGCTCTGGTGATCCTACGCCATCCCGCCAACTCCCTACCTTTACGCCAACTGCTGGACCACAATACCATTAAGGATTACGAGTACGCCGACGAATTGGCCCAGACCTTCCTGCGCCGACGAGGAGGCCGTAATGGTCGCTGAACTCACTGCCAGCCGGCAGCGCTCCCAAGACCCCCACTTCGTCGCCTCGCTCTCTTTCCCGTCCCTCTTGGATAAACTTCCCCTCTCTTTGCCTGTTGTCGCTGATACTCCCCCGTCACCCAAACCCCACTATCGCTCACAATATGCCTACCTCGGGTACAAGGACCCCCTTGACCCTGCTGTATGGTCCACTTTATCCCTCTTTGACCTCGCCCTGCGGCTCATCGACTTCAGTTCCCTTGAGGCACCCTTGGCCCAGATTATCTACGCCTCCTCGGCCAAAGGCCACGTCCCCTTCCACCCGGTATCCATGTGCCTGCTGCACTCCTGGCGCATCGATAGCAAATGGAATCGTGCCGAGGTCTTGCGCAACCTGGACAAGGATTGCTATGACGACTACCGCCAGCGCTTCGGTTTTGCCAAAGGGGTCTATCCCACCGAAGGCGGTCTGCTTTCAGCCAACGCCCCCGAGGACGAGGAGGCCACCGAACAAATGAAGCGGATAGGTCAACCACGCCCTCCACAGGAAGGGCACACTCTGAATCGTGAAAAAGCCCTCATCGGAAGGGTAGTGCTACCCGATCTAACGATTCCAAGCCAGCTGAGCAAGGGTTAGATTCGATCAGCAAACCGCGGATAGATTCGGGGGCTGGATTTGCTTCGAACCAAACCAAAGTCCCAAGCAATCGTTAGATCGGCATCAACGTCTTCAACTGCACTGCCATCGTATTGAATCGGACTTATACTATTGGAGCCCTTCCACTATTTGCTTCGAATGCCCGTTCGGAATTGCCAGGCCTGAACGCCCAGATCAGGCAAAAGAAGCTGCGAGTCGAAGGTCCACGCAAACTCACTTTCTGACAGGTCTGTGCCCTGGATTTGCAGGGAAGCGGCCCGGCAATTCTAAGGGGTTGTCGCCTTCGGTGTCAACCGCAATGGCTGCACCTTGCGCTCGGTCGGATTGCCGTAGGGTGCATTCCGACCGTATTCTGGTATACTGCTCATGATTATATCTGTGTTGTGGATGTGGCCTGTTTCAATGACGCTTATAGCTTACGTTCTTGTTGGCCTGGTGATTGGCATACTTTCAGGTATCTTTGGAGTGGGGGGCAGCAGCATCAGCACACCAGTGCTGAGATTGGCACTGGGGGTGCCTCCCCTTATCGCGCTCGCTACGCCTCTGCCTGTGACAATTCCAACGGCCATCGCTGGTGGGCTGGCTTATTACCGTCGCGGCCTGGTGAACTGGAACATCGTCATCTGGTGCACGTTGTCGGGAATCCCAGGGGTGATCGCTGGAGCTATCGCGACGAAGTACATTTCTGGGCACTGGCTGATGATACTGACGGGCATCGTGGTTCTGGGCATTGGAGTTCGCATCGCCTGGTCTGCTATTTCGTCTCTAACGGTCGGCGATGGAAATCATCATAGCGTATCGGGACAAGACGATAGATCTCTACTGCTATTAATAGGCCTTTCCGTCGGCTTTTTCTCGGGTCTGCTGGCCAACGGGGGCGGTTTTCTGCTGGTTCCAGCGTTTATTCTCCTGCTAGGGCTATCGATGCACGAGGCTGCTGGAACTTCGTTGGTCTGCATCGCAGGGTTCGCCATCCCGGGCACGATCACCCATTGGTTGCTAGGGCACATCGATCCGATACTCATGTTAAGTTTAGGCGTCGCCGTGATTCCGGCGAGCTACGTCGGAGCGCGCGTGGCCTTGCGATTGAAGAGCTCTCAAGTGCAACTGCTTTTTGGCATTTTCCTGTTCCTCTTCTCTGCTTATTTCATTTATTCGGAAGCCCGGA
>JAMDCE010000397.1 GCA_023489135.1 Chloroflexota bacterium | reverse complement strand
TTTTGTGGACACCGGCCCGGTTCAAAGCCCAGGCCAGAAACGCGCCGATGGTCAGATACTGACCGTGGGCAATGTTAAGGAAGTTCTCGACCCGCCGCGTCATAGAAAAACCGACGGTGCCCAGAAGCAAGATGCTGCCGGTCACCAGTCCAAAAATGATGTTTTCCACAAACCTTGACTCCTTTCCTTGCTGCTCCTCCTTTCGAAGGACGCCAGCAATCGATGAACTTTGAAGCTTTGCACAGCGCAGTCTGAGATAGGTTAGGTCGACAGCGGGCCTCGTGGCCTAGGTCTGAACTACTGGCCCTCCTTACTAACGGTGGTTTTCGGCCGCAGCATCTTGAGAAGTTTCTCCGGGGCCAGCGGAAGGTCCGTGAAACGAATGCCCACGGCGTCGTAAATCGCGTTGGCGACAGCGGCGGCCACCGGCGGTGCTCCCAGCTCAGACAGCCCTTTGGCTCCGAAGGGTCCGTAGGGGTCGTAGGTGTTGGTAAAATGCACCTCGATAGGAGGGACATCCAGGGCGTTGGGCACTCCGGTCTGGAGCAGACTGGGCAGGGGTTGGGCGCCGTCCAGAAACATCATGTTCTCCGTACAGGCAAATCCCACTCCCTGGAGGACGCATCCTTCGATTTGGCCCTCCGCCGCCAGAGGGTTTAGAATGGTTCCTCCATCATTGGATGTATAAAGGCCCAACAACTTGATCTGCCCTGTCTTTCTGTCGACTTCGACCTCGGCCACTTGAGCCGCGAAAGAGTAGGCGCTGCAGGGGTTGGTCTGAATGGTTGGGTCCATCGGGGAAGTAAATGGTTCTTCCGTTCCCCGACCCATGATCAGCCTACCGTCCCGCCGGTACAGCGCGGCCGCGGCCGCCTCCGCCACTGAGACAGTCTGTTTGTTCGAACCCTTTACGGAAATGATGGCGTCTGCAACTTCGAGATCTTCCGCTCGCGCTTCGAGAAGTTCCGCCGCGACTTCGAGCAGTTGCCGTCGGGCGTCTTCAGCAGCCAATCGAACGGCGTTGCCTCCACTGATGGTAAGTCTGGAACCCCAGGGGCCCAGGGCGTAGGCTGATCGATCGGTGTCCGGGAACATTACATCGACTGATTCAACCGGCACCCCGAGGACTTCGGCCGCAATCTGGGAGGCAATGGTTTGGAACCCCTGCCCGTACTCTCCTTCGCCTGAGATAATCACCACTCGCCCATCTTCCATAATTTCAATTGAGGCGTTTGAGCCGGCAAACCCCACAAAATGCCTGTCATCTCCCTCGTGAATGGTGCATCCCATCCCAACGCCTCGGCTTACGTCGCGCCTTCGACCGCGTTTCTGATCCCAGCCTGACCGCTCCCGCACCGTTTGAATCGCCTCAGGAAGGCCGCCGCTCTTGATTTCCCAGCCGTGTACGGTCACGTCCCCTTCGCGGGTGGCATTCTTCAAACGCAGCTCCGCCGGGTCAATTCCCAGGTCTTCGGCAATTAGGTCCAACTGGGACTCTAAGGCAAAGGTCATTTGCGGATTGCCATATCCTCTGTAAGCGCCAATCGGCGACTTATTGGTGTAAATCAACTTCGCGTCCGTGCGAATGTTGGGAATCCGGTACACCGAATCGCTCCGGTGAGACATAACTTCAAGCATTGCTGGAGCCATCTCCGAGTAGGCCCCGGCGTCGTTAATCAGACGGACCTCGCGTCCCAGCAGAAGGCCGTCGCGCGTCATAGCGGTCTTTACGTAAATGGTGCACGAGACTCTGGGTCTGCTGGCGAAGAACTCTTCCTCTCTAGTGTAGATTATTTTTACTGGCCTGCTGGCCTTTTGGGATAAGTAAGCCGCGATGGGATAGATTGAGTTGAGCGTGACTTTACTCCCAAACGAGCCACCCACCCAAGGCTGAATGACTCTCACCCTACTTATTGAGAGATCGAGCACGTGGGCCAACAACGATCTGATCCCGGACGAATTCATGCTCCCTATCCAGGCGGTTACCTTGCCGAACTGGTCCCAGTCGACCACGCAGCCGTAGGGCTCAAGATAGGATTGATGAACGCGCTGGGTTTGAAACCGCTGCTCGTAGACGTGGTAAGCCTCAGCAAACGCGCGATCTACATCACCTTTGCTAATGGACAATTCCTTGGCCAGATTGAAAGGAGCATCGTCGTGAAGTTGAGGCGCGTCAGCTTCCATAGAGGCTTCCGCGTCAAATACGGCCGGCAACTCTTCGAATTCGACTTGGATTAGCTCAAGAGCCTCTTCCGCGGTGTCTTCGTCCACGGCGGCGACCGCGGCCACCTCGTCTCCCTTGAACCTCACTCTGTCTATGGCCAAGGCGAACTTGTCGACGCGGTGCCGCCAGCCAAATCCATACTTGATGGGCTTAATGTCGCGGCTGGTTATGACAGCTTTAACCCCGGGGAGCGCCTCAGCTCGCGAGGTGTCAATGTGGAGGATCCGTCCATGGTGGATGGGACTGCGCCAGACCTTGCCGTGGAGCATTCCGGCCCGCTTTATATCGACCGTGTATTCGGCTACACCGGTTGCTTTCTCTCGCGCATCTCGAATAGGAAATGGCTTCCCGATCACGCTCATCGTTAGCATTTCTCCGTCGTTTGTCGGCGTTGAAGCAAATCCGCCAGGGTTTCCGACACTAGCCATTCGACGATCTGTTTCTTGTAACCCTGGTCGGCGTTCACGTTCGAGAAAATGGTGACTTCTCGACTTGCGGCCAACCCCACTTCCTCGAAATCCAGGGAGTCGATATCGGCGCCCACGAGTGAGGCCTCGACTCCGGAGCACCGAATGGGGAAAGAGTCCACACACCCCAACACCAGTTTGGCCCCTCGGATAGCACGCAAGCTCGGATCGACCGTCACGGCCGTGGCCAGCGTGACCAATCCAAAATTGATGGGAGGGTGGGTGGAATACTTACGGAAGCCCAGGAGGGTGTTTTCACTCCTCGGCACCAGGACTCGAGTCAGCAAATCCCTGTGTCCAAGAGTGATAGGCCTGGCGCCATCTCCGGTGAACAGTTCCTCAACCGGCACCATCCTTCTCCTCCCAGAATTGAAGACCTCGAGTTGCGCCCCAAGGGCAACCAGCAGTGGTATCAGATCGGAGGACATCAAGGCGAAGCAGCGAGAGCCACCTTTCACCACGTAGCAGGTGTTTCCACCTAGCTTGCGGCAGTCCGCATAGGACTGTCGCCAGAAATTGGACTGGTTGAAATACCAGCACCTGGTGTCAAGACAGATGTTGCCGCCGACCGTTGCCCTTGTTCTGATCTGCGGCGAGGCCACGCCTGTCGCGGCTTCCGCCAAAGGTGAGTATCGTGATCTTACCAACTTTGACAAACCAAGCTGAGCCAGCGGCGTGCAAGCTCCAATGCTCAGGCCGCCGGATTCAGTCTCGCAAACGCCGGTAAGCTCGGGAAGTGAAGCCACGTCTACCAGGATATCTGGAAGGAGCAAACCTTGCTTCAGAGAGGGCAAGAGGCCTGTACCCCCGGCAATAATCTGGCCCTTTCCATCAAGATCCTGGAGGATTGCGCTAGCCTCAGTCAAGGTCTGCGGCTTCGCGTAGTCAAACTGTTTCATGCTGGCGTTTTTTCCTCAAACTTGGTTCCCCTGGTGAAGTCGAAGCTAACATACTTTACCCAGCCT
>JAMDCE010000176.1 GCA_023489135.1 Chloroflexota bacterium | reverse complement strand
CTTGACAAAGCCATGCCCTTTGATTATCATACCTTTCAAGAATTACATTACTTTTAGGAGGCCCTGAGCGTCTTACTGCCCGTGGGAGATGCTGTGTGGGGTGGCTAAGGGCATTTGAGGAGGCCGCAATGCGTTGCCCGAGCGATACCAGAATAACCATGTTCCTCATGGCAGGTATGGTTTTCGTTTTGGGACTGGTTTCTGGTTGCGTCACTCCCACAGTTGATTCCAACAAAGTCGCAGCCCCGGCCACATACTCCGTAAAAGCTCCCAGCTCAGACCACCACGACGTAGCCATTATTAGTGTAGACTTCGATCCGCCCCTGACACAGGGCAGACTCGCCGCCGTACCTCTGGACAAGCTGGCATTGCTGGTGGCAGTTGACAACAAGGGAAACAAGGCTGAAACAGGCTTGAGCGTTCAGGCAAAGCTTATGGGCGAATCAGAAGCTGATACGATAGAAAGCAAATCACTAACGATCGATTCCCTGGCTCCTGGAGAGGCTCGGGTCGTCAAGTTCACAGGCTTCGCCGCTCCTGCGCGCTCCAGCTATTTTCTAAAAGTCGAAGTCCAGCCGATCTCGGGTGAGATTGTGACCAACGATAACAGTAAGACTATCCAACTGCTAGCAGGACCTAGATAAGCGAGTCTTTACACAGTGAGATTATTGGTATCCCTTTCGACAGTCCTTTTTGTGGTCGCCATTCCTCTGGCGATCATCTCAACTAATGTTCTGTGGTTGGCACTCACTCCCTCATTCTATGAAAACGGCCAGATGAAACGAGGAGCTATGCAGACGATAGGCTTGCGGGCCGAACAGGTGCAAGCATCCAGTAGAGCCTTGTCCAGCTATTTCGGGTCTGACAACGATCTGGCATCAGAATTGCAGAAACAAGGTTTGCCAGCTAGTTTCTTTAACGAGCGCGAGACGAACCACCTAAAAGATGTAAAAGACCTACTAATTCGCGTGTTGCGCGTCCAGCAGATCGCGTTGGGGTACGGAATCATCTTCCTTCTGGTCACACTCGTTCTCGGACTGAGGAACTTCCTGAGGCGCGTGTCAAGGGGTCTGCTGCTTGGCGCAGGGCTAACTGTCGTCGTGTTGATTGTCTTTGGGGCGCTGTCGTTCGCCGACTTTTCAGACCTGTTTCTAATGTTTCATCTAGTATCCTTCACCAACGATCTCTGGATGCTGGATCCTAGGACTGATTACTTGATAAGAATGTTCCCGTCACAGTTCTTTTTCGAGGCCGCACTGACCCTCGCCGCCTATGCTCTTATCGAAAGCATCGGCCTTGCATTGGTCGGCGCTGGACTGTTAGTCGTCCAACGTCGCTTCGCCACACAGCGAGCGAATTGATTCGGGGCAAAGAATGTCGAACGTCGTGCAACAACCTTCGCATCACTTTCCATTCTTGTCACAGCTGTTTCGTGGCAGAATAGCCTTTCCCCGTTTGCGACCCCACCCTGTGCAGTGGCACGCCACCAAGGGCGCTGTTCTCTTGATGATCATCGGCGTGGCACTCGGCGTTCTCGTTGCGGCCCAACTGAGAAGCGCTCCCCCAAGGCCAGCTCAAGACAGCGAGAGCTCACGCCAAATGGCAGGGAAAACCATCGAGCGGCTAGAAGCAGAGCAGACGGATTTGAAGAAGCAAATAGCCGACCTCCGCGGACAGATTGGATCGCTGCAAGAACAGGCAGGAACCAGCAAATCAACCCTGGCAGGCCTCACTGAGGAGCTTGCGCGACAGCGAATCGCTGCAGGAATGGTAGCCGTCAAAGGTCCTGGCATACGGGTAATACTCGACGATAGCACTGCCAAGACCGTGCCTGCCGACGAGGACCCGGCCTTCTATCTGGTTCATGAGTACCATCTTCGCGATGTCGTAAACCTGCTTTGGCTGAGTGGCGCCGAGGCGATATCGATAAACGGCGAGAGACTCGTTTCCTCTAGCTCAATCTATTGCGTGGGCAGCACTATAATGGTCAACGATACGCGAATGTCACCACCATTCGAGATTCTATCTATCGGAAATCCTACTTCGCTGGACGATGCTCTAAACAATTCGTCCAATCTTAAGTCGCTGAAGACACGTGTCAAAGTCTACGGCATACAGTTCAGAACATCGAAAATGAAAGACGTTACCCTCCCAGCATATAACGGCAGCTTGGAAGTAAGGTACTCCTCTTCCGAAGCCAGCCAATGACCTTAGAAAAGAGTGATCAGTAGTGCGAAGCCGCTCAGCAAAGCTCAGCTTGACGATAGTAGCGATCATCTTGGGAGTGCTCGTAGTTATGCAGCTCAGAACGCAGGGAAGGATTGCCAAGTCGGTATCAGCACAGTCTGCAACCGACCAGGCGACGATGATTAGCAATCTCTATGACAGCAACCTGAACCTGCGTAAGGAAGTAGATTCTCTTTACGCACAGTTAGCCGAACACAACGCGTCATTTGGACAAAGCGACCTCACGGCAATGATCCGCGAGCTAAACAAGCTGCGCATCGCTAACGGTCTGAGCGAAGTGTCCGGACCTGGGGTGCAGATGACTGTTTCTGCCGACTTGAGGCAGGATGAGCTTGAGGACCTGATCAACGAACTTCGTAACGCAGGCGCGGAGGCGATTGCGGTCAATGGCCAGCGAGCAGTGGCGAGAACAGCGGTTGCAGAAGCAGGATCGTCAGTCGCAATCAACGGCATTCGTATTGGCAAACCGTACGTTTTGCTTGCCATAGGTCAACCAGAAACACTGGAACGAGCCCTGGTGCGAAAAGGGGGACTCGTAACCTATCTGCAAAACACTTACCCTGATGCGACAGTGGCGGTCTTGAAGCGAACGAAAATGACGCTTCCAGTCTATCAGGCAGGCTATGAATGGCAATATGCAGTCCCGGCGAAGTAGATAAGAGAAGAGATCAATAACCTAGCACGGGGGATTGTCCCCTGCGGGAGTTGTTGCGGGGATGTCCGTTCCCGATCAAGTTGTTAAACTTCATATACAAGGTGAGATCAGTGGCAAGACGCGCAGTTGGACGAGGCGCACGACGAGCATGAGCTTCCGCCAACACTTCGGGTTACTCCACCATCGCTCTTGCTGAACGAGGCAAAGGTGGACACTAACCGCCGAGCGTTATTGGCGCCACACGCAGGGCAGGAAGGCGGCTCATCAGCCGAACTGAAGCTACGTAGGATCTCGAACTTATTGGAACATTCGTTACATTTGAACTCGTAGAGGGGCATGCCCAACCACCTTACAATCATCGACAGATGACAGGACATCTGGATGCCTGTCAGTCGTATTGTACACTAGGGCTATAAACGGGTCAAGGATTTTAGAACAGGGGAAGCTGGGGGACGAAGTTGGCGCCGTAGGAGTTATCCCCAACGTGGGCTTCCCTATCTTTTTGCTTATTGCGGAGGCGCAAATGACAGAAGAAGATCGATTCCTGAGCTTGGCGCACGAGCACTTTGAAGCCGGTTACAGCGCCATGCCCGTTCAAGCTACAACGCTTGGCGTTCACAAATACGATGACACCCTGGGCAACTTCTCTCGCTCAACCATTGCCGAGAGCCTTGCCGGCCTCAAAGATAGACAGGCTCGTCTCAAGACGATCAACCAGAGCGCACTTTCACCTTCCGCCAGAATCGACTATTCGT
>JAMDCE010000215.1:1615-3659 GCA_023489135.1 Chloroflexota bacterium | reverse complement strand
TTGGATTTCTTAGTCTGGTAGAGGTCGGAGTTAGAACGTCTTGCCCTGGCCATAGCAGAGTGCGGTCACCCCCTCTTAAACACTGGCATTGGCTCGCCTGCCTAGCGAGCGCCGGAGTGACTTTAGTATATACCGCAACGGTTGGGAGTCAATGGGGTTCTGGGGCCGGCCCGTCAGCGAAGGTGCTCCACATGCGTTGTACGTCGCTATAATCCTATTCACACGTAGGGCCCCTGCCTCGACTTGGACGCGTTGACGGGAACGCAGCGGTGACTTCCACCGGATGAAGAAGGGACGGATAGGCCTACTTGCGCTTCGGTTTGACACGCCCGTGAGTACGTCGCCCGCGCTCCCCATTGGGCTTTTCCCGAGCTTCTTTCCCTTCGCGCTTCGCTGGCTTTTCTGGCCGCTTCCGGGGACTCTCCAAGAATTGGAATATTGGTCGCGCGTGCTGGCAGGCCACCTCCAATCCCAGCTCCACCTGCACATCTTCCCAATCTCCCATTATCATCTCGTCCACGCGATTTGCGGAAAACGCCCGCTCCATAACCGGGGCAGCCTCAACCGCGTTCAGATCCACTAGATCGACGATGAGGAAGGCGTTGAGCCTGGGGTCCTGCTTCTCGAATTCCTCCAGTTGTTTGGTAAGAGAGGCTATTGCCTCGACGCGTGCGTCTATATAGCGCTTGCCGATCTCTTCGAGACAGCGAGCCGCGGTAGTGCGGGCAAATAACCCATTACTTTCATCTGCCAGATAGGTCTGCAGTGACGAGATAGCCGGCGGTCCGATCATCCCAAAGACGTGAGGCAATTCCTGCAAAACCCACTCATCGTGGCTCTCGTCAGCCCGTTTCAGAAGGCTCAAGAGTGGCTCGACGGCCGCCTCGGCTCGCAGTTGGGCCAACGCCCGCCAGGCGTGAACGGGCGCCCACACCTTCGGGCTATCCGGGTCGGCCTGATGCAGAGCGTCATCCGTTGCCATGCGGATCAGGTCAGGGATGTACTCTGGGCCGATTCCCGGTTCGAGATTGGCGGGCCATTTAGGCAATTCGCGGCAATCGCCGTACGTAAGCAGCCTATCTATCGGCGGCACATAATTGCCTTGATCCTCCATTTTGGCTCCCTTCTCTACAACCTCATCTGCGCACTTTAGCTGGATTATGTTTGGCCGGAGCTTCGGAACGGACAATTGCAAGATCCTTCACGGGTTTGGTTTGACCATTCGCTGTCACAGATCATCTGATCATGTAGGCTAGTAATCCTTCTTACCCTTCGAGATCCAGAACAGTCCTCGCTAGCTCCTTCAAAATAACGTCGTCATACTCCGTGATCCCCAGGTCCGCGGCGTGGCTGGCCACTTCGGCCAACAAGGACCATTCCTCGGGCTCGGGATCAGGTTCACTGTCTCTAGTGGTCGAAGCAAGGTGGCCTCTGGGCCAGCCAGGGAGAGTGCTTTCCACTGCAGGCCGTTCTAGTTCACCTATTGGAGGTTCATCCTCAGGGATTTCAGAGAGCGTTGCTCCATCATCGGGACTTGCCTCGCTCGCTACTGTTGTGATCGAACCCGGCTCCCCAAGGGACATTATGTCAACGTTCTGCGGGTTCGCCTCGACGGCAGACTTATCCTGAAGGGTGAACTTCGGGTCCAGCGGCAAACCCAGAAGCTGGCTCAGGAAGCGGAAGTAGCCTTCCGTGGCCACGGCCATATTGTGCTCGCGGGCGACGTACTCACGGGCGTTGCGACCCATCTGCTCCCGCGCTTCCGGGTTCTCCGCCAGAAATAGGAGATACTCCAGCAGCAGGTCCTCTTCGCTTTCGTCGATGTCGATCTTGCCGCAGCAATCGTCCGGCAATTCGGTGAAAGAGCCGGTCCGCGAGACTAGGACCGGCTTGCCCGCCCCCATCATCCGCAGCAGGCTGGCCGAGGTCTCCCCAGCCGTGGGGTGCCGCAAATTGAGGCAGATGTCCGCCGCGGCGACGTAGTCCCGGTAGCTCTCGGCCGGCACGAACCCCAGCAGTCTCACCTTGTCCGCCAGATCAAGCT
>JAMDCE010000215.1:0-1605 GCA_023489135.1 Chloroflexota bacterium | reverse complement strand
GTCCACCATCCTCTTGACGTCATAATTGGGGGAGGCGCTGCCGGCCAAGACATAGATGGCCCGGGGATGCCGAACCACCAAGGACTTGAAGGCTCTCAAGGCCGCATCCAGCCTCTTGTAGGGGTTGAGATGGCCCAGGGATACAATCAGGAATTGGTCCTCCGGAATACCCAGCTTCTGCCGCACCTCCGCCGGCCGCGCCTCCTCCGGCAAAGGGACGCCCATGTTCACTCGGCCGATGGGCAACTCCGGGTGCGCCTGTCGGATGAGCCCCTCGGCGTAGCCGTTATGCACGATGACGCCCTGGCAGGCCTTCAAGACACCCTCGCACAAGGGATAATCGAAGGCCGCCTGGGGCAACTGACCTTTCAACATGCGCCGCGCCACCCCCAGACCCTGGCTTCCGTACCTGGTCTCCATCTCTCGCTGATAGGCCTGACCACGCTTCTTGTTGATGGCTAACCAGATCATCAGGTGGTGCAGCAGATAGTCGTGCAGAACGACGATTCCCCGGTGCTTCAGCAGAGTGTGGTAAATGTAGGCGTGGGCGGGGCTGTTTCCCATATGGTAGAGCACCGCGTCGTACTGACGCTGGCGCTGCCTTGCCTCAAATTCCTTGCCACGATGAACGGAAAACCGACGCCGGATCTCCGGATTGCTGGGCCGGTAGTTGTCGACGAAGAGGTCAATCTCCGCCCCCTGTGCTAGCCAGGGCAACAATTCCTCGCTGTAATCGGAGATGCCCGATTCCACCGGGTTTACAGGGCTAAAATACGCCAAACGAATCAAATTGTCACCGTTTGTGAAGGGTTATGGGTTAGGGGTTAAGGGATAAGGCTTGGGTACGTTAACCCCTAACCCTTATCCCCTAACCCTTATCCCCTTCCCTGTCAATCGCCGACGACTATCCTGGCGATGTCGGCCCAGGTCTCTTTTGGCGCTCGCCGGAACCCCTCCTCGCCCAAGCGGGCGCAGAGGGCGCGATCGCTGAAAAGCCGGTCCAAAGCCGCCGCGATGCTGCGTTCATCAGTCTCCACGATCAGGCCACTCTGTTCGTTTTCCACGAATTCCAGCACCCCGCCGGAATCAGGAGCGGTCACTACCGGGCGCTTCGATTTGAAGGCCTCGATGGTGATATATCCGAAATCTTCGTCCACCGGAGCGTAGAACACCCCCAAGGTCCGTGCGTAAAGCTCGATCAAACGCTCGTCGTCGACCTTGCCCAGCATCTTCACCCTATCCTGAAGGCCGAGATCAGAAACCAGCCGCGCCAGAGACTCTCTCTCGGGTCCGTCGCCCGCGATGACACACCGAACGCGTGTCCGGACGTGCTTCATCGCTCTAACCAGCAGCTCCGGCCGCTTGGCCCTGTCCAGCCGTCCCACGGAGAGGACGTAGTCGCCATATTCCTCGCTACGAAAGTTGTCGTGCTTGAGCGGTGGGTACAGCGGCGTCCCCTCCAAATCGTTGAACCGGGCTAATCGACCAGCCGTGTTTCGGGAATTGGTGTAGATTCGGTTGGACTCCAGCAGCATGCGCCGGTCGATGGTAGTTATTAACTGTTTGAGCCGATTGTCCTCCGGTTCACCCCCAAACCCCAGAGGC
>JAMDCE010000698.1:12997-18223 GCA_023489135.1 Chloroflexota bacterium | reverse complement strand
CATCTCGCAGCCGCTGGCCGGCGAATTCGGTGGAGTATTCTTCGTCACTATGGGCGTCTCCGGATTCATCGAGGTAACGGCTCTCGCGCTCTTTGGCTACAACATTTGGAAAACGTTCGACAAGGCCCGCCAAGAAGCTGAGATCGCGCAAAGCGACTCGGAGACAACCAATGCGAATCGACTGCTGGCCGATCTCAACGAGGTCTGCGAAGCGGAAGAAAAGACTGGACGGGAGTTGGTTGCGTAGCTTCTTTCCTCGGAAAGAACAACAACTGGAAACATCATCAAACTTATAGGAGGAAAAAGAAATGTCTGCAGACGGAGAAAACGGCGTAGTAGTACTGGACGTGCGGGAACTGCCACCCTGGGAGCGCCATCCCAAGATCTTCGACCTGTTTGACAGCCTTGAACCAGGCGCGGCGATCAAGCTGATCAACGACCACGACCCGAGGCCGTTGCGGTACCAGTTCATGGTAGAGCGAGAGGGCAAATTCGAGTGGGAATCCCACGAGGAATCACCACGAGAATGGGTTGCAAACATTAGGAAGGTCGCCAATGGCAGTTGACGTAAAGAAACTTTTGATCGTCGAAGGAATGTGATGCGACGGTTGACCAAAGACGATAGGTTATCGTCTGGAAGGCGACAAGCGGTTTAGACTCGAGTTCGATTATCAAGGTGACTTCGTGCCCTGTCCCGTGGAAGTAACCATCCTGGACGATGCTGTCACGCTCAAGGAGATTGCCGAGAAAATCTATGCCGTGGCACTGCATCCAGTCAAATACGAAGGAGAGTACGTCGCGGGCACGGCCGAGGACGCCGAGCGACACAAGCCTCATAAATGAGTGGTCTTGCGCAACACGCGAAATGGAGGTTAAGATGAGAGAGAAAGTTGAACTGGCTCTGCAAGGGATAAGGCCGTACCTGCAGGCTGACGGCGGCGATGTGGAACTGATCGAAGTCACAGACGACGGCGTTGTCACCCTGACTTTAGTTGGCGCTTGTGGAGGCTGCCCAATGTCCCAAATGACGCTACGCAACGGCGTCGAAGCTGCCCTCAGGGAACAGGTTCCCGAGATCACGCGCGTGGAAGCCGTTGCCGATCCTTACATGTAAGCAAGGCTGCCACCCGAGGTGGGAATTATGGAGAAAATCGCCAGCCCGAGAGTCTTGATCATGTCACGCACAAACAAATGGTTCTTGAAGTTGGACTTGGTGACCACGAGGAACCTGGTTCAGGCGGCTTTGGCCCTGATCTTGCTCTACACGGGCTGGCGATTCTATCTTTTTGTCCAGCATTTCGAAACGCTGGGCTCTACCCCATACGTGGAGCGACCCGCATCTGTGGAGGCATTCCTGCCCCTCAGCGCGCTCGTGGCCACAAAGAACTGGATAGTCAACGGAACCTTCGATACCATCCACCCCGCAGGACTGACGATCTTTCTCGCCGTGACCACGATTTCTCTTTTGTTCAAGAAGGCCGTCTGTAGTTGGCTGTGCCCAATCGGCGCACTATCAGAACTACTCGCGAAACTGGGCAAACGCATTCTTGGCCGGAACCTTCGTCTTCCTGTCTACGTCGACCGTCCGCTTATGAGCCTGAAGTATCTCGTGCTCGGGTTCTTCGTCAAATCAATCATAATAGACATGCTGGCGTTCGCTATCGCGGCCTTCGTGCAGTCACCCTACAACAAGGTGGCGGACGTTAAGATGCTGCAATTCTTCACTGGTTTCGGTCTCGAAGCATTTGTCGTCGTCGGAAGCTTAATTCTCCTATCGGTGCTTGTCAGCAACTTCTGGTGTCGCTATCTTTGCCCTTACGGCGCCCTTCTAGGCCTTCTGAGCTACCTCAGCATCTTTCACGTCACGAGGAATGCCACGCGCTGTACCAACTGTAAGCTCTGTACGAAGGCTTGCCCCAACAGGATCGATGTGGCTAAGGCGAGTGACGTCACCTCGCCGGAATGTTCCAGTTGCTTGAACTGCATCAAGGCGTGTCCAAGGGCCGGCGCATTGACATTGAAAGCCGTTGGGCGATGGGACGTAAATCCCTGGCTATATCCAATGCTGGTTGTCGGCACCCTTTGTATCGCGATCATTGCTGCAAATCTGACCGGGCACTGGCAGACAGCCGTCACCTACGCTGAATACGCCAAGTTGATACCATTGGCAGATACGCTATCCCATTGACTTCAGCAACTATCCCATTGACTTCAGCGATTTGGGCACGGCGAAACCTGAGGCCACAGCATGGCTCTGCACAACCCTGTAAGACATTCGGAATTCCTCCTTCAACGCTATCCCCCTCTCTTTCAGCTTGGTACAGTAATTGCAGCAGAGAATCCCTAGGCTGGTGTGCTTCCACATAACAGGAGTGCAGCGAAATGAAAGATACTGTGCGTTCCGGCGTTCTGCCTCAACCTCGTAGACGTGGGCCAGGCAAATTGCAACTACGATTGAACGTTAACGGAGAAACTTACGAAGTGATGGTAGAGCCCCGCCGTACCTTGCTTGATGTCCTGAGAGACGACCTGGGCCTGACGGGCCCCAAAAAGGTCTGTGATCGAGGGCAATGCGGGGCCTGCACAGTGCTGCTACAGGGCGTGCCGGTATATTCGTGTCTGAAGCTGGCAATCGAGTGCGAGGAGAAACCCATCGAGACCATTGAAGGGCTGATGTCTAACGGCAGACTGCATCCGTTACAGCAGGCATTCATCGATCACGATGCATTTCAGTGCGGTTTCTGTACGCCAGGCATACTGATGTCGCTGAAAGCTTTGTTTGACCGCAACGGCAGACCAACTGAAGACGAAGTCAGACAAGCAGTAGCGGGAAACCTTTGCCGCTGCGGAGCATACTCGAAGGTATTGCAGGCGGCATTGTCAGTGGCCAGGGCAAACGAACAGGAGTAAGCGCCGTGCCTAAGATCGTCAGGACCAAGGTGGAGTTTGAGGGCGAGGTGCGAGAGAGGATGGCAGTGGTCGAGGAGGACCAGGTGCTCCCGTGGAGCGCTAGAGAAAAGCTTGAGATTGTGGGACGACCACATCCCAGGATCGGTGGCAGGCAGATAGTTACGGGAAGTGCCACGTACACTGCCGACGTTCAAATTCCCGGCATGCTCCACTGCAAAATAAAACACAGCCCACTCCCTCACGCAGAGGTCCTGTCCATTGACTCTGCCGAGGCCCTGAACTTATTCGGCGTCAGGGGGGTGCTGACCCACTCGAACGCTCCACGGATCCGATGGTTTGGTAATAGCTTCCTGTTCGACCGATTCGTCCGATTCGAAGGAGACGAAGTTGCCGCCGTGGCCGCGGATAGCGAGGAGATTGCCGAAGATGCTCTCGACCTGATTCACGTGCGCTATCGGGAGTTGCCGTTTGTCATTGACCCCGAGCAAGCTATGAAACCAGGCGCTCCCAGGGTTCACAAGGAAGGGAATGTGATCGGTGGACCAGAGGGCGAAGTGTATGAGCGAGGTAACCTAGAGGAAGGTTTTGCCAGGTCCGATCACGTTTTCTCAGAGAGATACGAAACCCAGGCGGCAGTACACAACTGTCTGGAGCCGCACTGCTGCGTCGCGATGTGGAATGGCGACGAACTGGTGCTGCGGACCTCCACGCAGCACATATACGGCGTCAGAGATGGAGTTGCCGCGGCGCTAGGTCTTCCTCTACTTTGAGTCAGATGACCGAAAGGCCAGTCAGGCTTTACCCGAGTCGGAGAGCAGAGAATCTCATCGGCGGCGTGCGGCATCCTACAATTCAGCATCTGAGAGCCGGCGTTCGGAGGGATGGGAAGCTAATGGCTCTGCACCTCCGATCGATTGCCAATATCGGCGCTTACGGCACGGATTCGAGTGAGGTTGGCGGACCGGTTCGTGAGCTTTACGACTGCGCTAATGTGCGGACGGAGCAGTTTGCAGTCCACACGAACGCGGGGCCCGCCGCTGCGTTCCGAGCGCCTGGCTACGTGGAAGGGATGTTCGCCCTGGAATCGATGATGGACCAGATAGCCCATTCCCTGGGCATGGACCCTCTGCAATTGCGACTGGTGAACTACGCCAAGAAGGACCCTGTACGGGGAGTCACTCGCCTTAGCCACATCGATCCTGTTGGGGCAACGTATTCGAGCAAACCTCTGGACGAGGCTTATCGTACGGGGGCGAAGATGGCGGGCTGGAACGTACGAGCTAAAGTCCAGCAGACGGGTGCCAAGCGAAGAGGACTCGGAATGGCCAGCCAGATCTGGGGCGGGGGCGGAGGGCCACCAGCTTACGCAATCATACGCTTGAACTCCGATGGAACGGCCGACCTTGTTACAGGTACGCAGGACATCGGCACAGGCACAAAAACGGTTCTGGTGCAGATAGCCGCGGAGGAACTCGGACTCAAAGTAGAGGACATTAGAATAACTGTGGGGGATACTCTTGCTGGTCCGTATGCGCCTGTCAGCGCCGGTAGCATGACGGTGCCCTCGATGGGGCCAGCCGTGAGAGCAGCAGCCAAAAGTGCCCGAGAGGATCTCTTAAGCCTGACCTCAACGTTGATGCAGGTTCCTGCCGCAAGCCTGAGCATCAGGAATGGGATAATAACCTCCACCACTACGTCGAAAACAGTTGCGGTGAGCGATGTTACAGGTCGTATCGGCGACTTCATGATCGTGGGGAAGGGCGCCAGGGGACCAAATCCGCCGAACGTGAAGGTCAGGACGTTCGGCGCACAGTTCGCCGAAGTCGAAGTAGACACCGAAACTGGCGATGTGACTGTAATACGAGTGGTAGCAGTTCATGACTTTGGAAGGATAATCAATCCGCTTACGTCAGGGAGCCAGATCGAAGGTGGGATCGTCCAGGGAATAGGTTTTGCCCTGATGGAGGAACGATTTATAGACCCTGAAAGTGGTACATCGCTTAACGCTAATCTGGAGGCCTACAAGATGCCGCACGCCGCCGATGAGATTCTCTGCTCTCCGACTCGGGTAAAGCCTGACTGGCCTTTCGGTCATCTTCGCGAGAAGAGCCGCGATCACTTCGTGCTTGCCAGCTCCCTGCTTGCTGCCGAATCCCGCTCCCATGAACTCGCAGATCGCTCTAACCTTATGTAGAGGAAGACCTAGCGCCGCGGCAACTCCATCTCTGACGCCGTATATGTGCTGCGTGGAGGTCCGCAGCACCAGTTCGTCGCCATTCCACATCGCGACGCAGCAGTGCGGCTCCAGACAGTTGT
>JAMDCE010000698.1:0-12987 GCA_023489135.1 Chloroflexota bacterium | reverse complement strand
AGGGAGCCAGATCGAAGGTGGGATCGTCCAGGGAATAGGTTTTGCCCTGATGGAGGAACGATTTATAGACCCTGAAAGTGGTACATCGCTTAACGCTAATCTGGAGGCCTACAAGATACCCACTATGCTGGATGTTCCCATAATCGAACACGCCTTGATCGATCACCCCGACGAAAGCTGCAACTCCATCGGATCGAAAGGAGCGGGCGAGCCGCCCATCATTCCCACTGCGGCGGCTATTGCGAACGCAGTGTACGATGCCGCTGGCGTGAGAGTTCGCTCGCTTCCTATCACCAGGAAAAAGATACTGGAAGAGATAGGCAAACTCAAACTGCAGCCCGACCAGGGTGGCGAAGTGCCTGGTCCCGCTCAAAAGCGCAGGCGGCCTCGAAGTGGATAAGGAGAGGAACTCAAATGCGAGCGTTTGAGTATGTGGATGCTACCTCTGTTGAAGATGCGACAACTCTCCTGCAAGACGAAGCAGACAGCGCGTTAATCGCGGGCGGCACCGATTTGCTTGTGCTGATGAAAAACAAGGTGATTAACCCGCGCGTGCTGATTAACGTCAAATCGATTGATGGATTACATAGAATTGGGGCAGACAGCGAAGGCTCTCTGACAATCGGCTCTGCGGCTACAATTGCGGAGGTGGGCAACGACGAAGTGGTGCAACGTAGTTTTCCAATTCTTGTGGATGCTATCAGGGTTGCTGCATCACCGCAGCTCAGGAATATGGCCACGGTGGGCGGCAACCTGTGCCAGAAACCAAGGTGTTGGTATTATCGCGGATCTTTCGACTGCTTCCTCAAAGGAGTCCGTGGCTGTCACGCGCTAAATGGCCAGAATCGTGGCTCCGGCATCTTCGGTGGCTCTGAATGTTACGCCGTGAATCCGTCCGACCGGCTCCACCACTTGTAGCTCTGGGGGGCATCGGTGGTGATTCAGAGCCCAAAGGGCCGCAAGCAGATTTTGCTGGCAGATTTCTTCACCTCGCCGAGAGGGGAGTTGCTGAACCAGACTATACTGGGCCGTGACGAGATAGTTGTCGAAGTCAGGATTCCGAAGCAGCCAGATCGTTCCCGTGGAGTATTCTTGAAAGCGATGGAACGAAAGACGTGGTCCTTCGCCCAGGCCAGCGTTGCCATTCAACTGTCACGACCTGACGACAAAATCGAGGATGTGCGAATCGTCCTTGGTGCAATAGCTCCGATTCCCTGGAGAGCCACTGCGGCTGAGGACGCTCTTCGCGCCAGGGCGCCTACCAGACAACTGATCGAGGTTGCTTCTGCTGCAGCAGTGGAAGGCGCCCGTCCGTCCGGCGACAACCGCTACAAGGTTACGTTAGTGAGAGAACTGGTGAAGCGAGGACTCTCGACTCTCTTGAACACATAACCCGTCGATCATCTGCATTCTGATATGGCCACTTCGGTCAGGACGCATGTCCTTCGCTGGCACCCTTTTTTTGAAGCTGAGCTTCGCGATCCCTGAGCCAGCGCTTGATCTCCTCCAGGCCTGGCGGAGCAACGTAGAACACCTGTATGTCCAGCGGAAACTGAACTCTGTGGCCTTCCCCCATGAGCAGTACCCCGATCTCGCCACTCTGCAATGTCTCGTCAATCCGCTTCGCTATATCCTCGTTTCTTCTTTTTTGAGCCTCCGAGTAGAATTCGTAAACCCTGGTGGCTGCCGTCTGGCTCTGAAGGCCGATAGACAAGCACCTGCTCCAGTCCATCAACTCCGCCAGCAGTTCGTTGCCCTCGATTGGCTGAAGCTGAGCCCCTCTTTCCAATCTGGACTTGACGACTTGATGGCTTCCCTTGTTTAGCTCCTCAATGGCCTTGGCCCCTGTCTCCCCATCCTGGGGAACAAGTTCGTGATATACCTTGCTCACGCTGCCGAGTTTGGTTTCCAGATTAGTCACCTGGTCCTCCACCTGAGCCCAGTACCTGTCGACCTTCTCTGCGAGGTCTGGTTCCGTCTCTCCTGGTGCGAAAACAAGGGGTATAAAGAACAGCTTTCTCGCCGTCCTGTATTGCTCGACGGAAGGCTTCTCTATTCTTCCAAGCTCTTGTGCCATGCTCCATCTCCGTTCACGGGTGCTTGATTACGCTGGGTTCAATCTTCAACGCCAGTCTTAATTCTACTATTTGACTGCCCTCGCGATCAATCCCCAGTGAGCGCCGAATTACCACGCACTCTTCGTCTTCTCTGGCACAAGTTGATTGGCTACTTTTTGTATTTGCCTAGCTTTTGAACAGCGTATTCCGCGTACCTGTTATCTATCAGGACTTTGAGGTCGACTTTCTCTTTGATCTTGCCCTTTGCCAGAAACCACTCTTGATCCTCGGCTACGCTGTCGAAGTTAACGTACCCATCCGGGTTCAAGCCTGTTGGAGCCGCTCTCTCAAGTGACTTAGGATCCTTCACGTTAGTGTAGCTGGCCAGTATCGAGAGAACCTCAGACTTGTCCAGGCCCTTGTCATAAACCGTATTGTATTCGCGCACGCCCTTGACGTAAGCTACCATGAAGCGATTGGCCACGTCGGGTTGGTTCTTGATGAAATCGGAGCCATAAGCGATAGTGCTTATCTGATGGCCCGGATATATCTCGTCCGCCCCCTTCCATCGGACGCCAAACCCTTGCTCGACGGCTGCGCTGACAAATGGCTCGTTGAGCATGGCAATGTCGATTCCTTTGTTGGAAAGGGCCGCAATCATATCAGTGAAAGGAAGGTTGACGATCTTTATATCAGCAGATGTCAATCCGCCCTTCTTGAGAGCTTTATCCAGGTCAACAGAATTTGCTGTAGCATCCAGCGGCGGGGTGACGCCAATGGTTCTCCCCTTCAAATCCTTGTAGTCCTTGACCTGGTCGGCCAGATCCTTGCGAACTACAAAGGCTATCCAACCACGTCCGGGCGGCACTGAACCTTTATCGGCAACCAGTCTCATTCCAACTTCGCGGCCCACAGCGTTAAGTGTCGCGGCGTTCACTCCGACGCCTCCCACGTCGATTTTTCCTGTCGCGAGCGCCGGGATGACTTCCGACGCCGAAGCAAATCGAACGTTTTCGACCTCGATGCCCTGTTCCTTGAAGAATCCTTTCTCTTTTGCGATGAACAGTCCCACCTCAGACCCGCTGACCTGCGAGCCGACTCGCACTTTGACAAGCTCTTTCGGGATATCCTGTTGAGGCTTGGAGGCTGATTGTCCCGAGGCGCAGGCGACCAATGAAACTAACGACAACGTGACCAGGAACAGTCCAGACAATAGTTTTCTCATTCTTCCTCCTTTAGTGTGGCAGTCCCGAGGTCTTTCCTTATTTTCTGAGCAGCCTTTGGTTTGGACCGATTCTTGCCCTCAAGCACACGCTTCTTCAGCCGATAGGCATTTTATCATGTTTTAGCACTAAGAGGTACTACCGTATTCCGATGGGGGCATATTCAAGGGGGCCGGCTCTGGTTGTTTCAAGTTTCCCCCCACGGCAGGCGCTATTTTCGTCAGTTCGCCGTGGAATGCCGCCTGAGCAGCAACGCATACTCGCCGGCGGCCTTTATGGCCTCCTCCATGCTGACCGCGCTGGCAATGCCCCGGCCAGCAATGTCGAAGGCTGTGCCGTGATCGACCGAACTGCGAACGAAAGGCAAGCCAGCTGTGATGGATACCGTGCGCTCGAAATCAAGCGTCTTGGCCGCGATGTGTCCCTGATCGTGGTAAAGCGAGAGCACCGCATCGAACTTCCCGATAAGGGCAAGGTGAAACACCGAATCGGCAGGCACCGGGCCAAAGGCATTAACCCCTTGAGCGTGTGCCTCGCGCACGGCAGGCTCGATCTGCGTCGTCTCTTCGTCTCCAAAGATTCCGCCCTCGCCCCCGTGGGGATTCAGCGCCGCCACCGCAATGCGCGCTCCCTCCAGCCCAAATCGCTTGAGTGCAGTATCGGCTTGAATGAGGCCATCTAGCACCCTGGCGCGATTTATCTCGCTGCACGCGCGCGCCAGCGAGACGTGCCTCGTTAGGAAGAAAATGCGGAGGTTTCGCACTACAAACATGGTGAGTGGATTGGGGCTCTGAGTGAGGCCAGCCAGTGCTTCCGTGTGGTCCAGGTAGGGCACGCCCGCCGCGCGCAGAGCCTCTTTGTTGATGGGCGCGGTCGCAATCGCCTCCACCGCGCCTGCCATAGCCAGTTCGATAGCCCGACCCAAGTAATCGTAGGCCGCCTTTCCAGCCGATACCTGCACCTGGCCAATTTGCAGGGAGCCGACTTTAGCGCTTCCCGCATCCAGCAAATCGATCGTTCCAGATGTGTATTGTCCTTCGGCAGGATGCCCTACGCACTTGACCTCCAGGTCCAGTCCGCACCATCGCTGCGCCTGCTCCAACACCCACCGGTCGCCGACGACCAGTGGCCGCGTCTGCACGTACGTGTCCGGGTTTGCCAGCGCTTTGACAACTATCTCTGGCCCAACACCAGCAGGGTCTCCAATTGTCACAGCAACTAACGGTCGATTTTCCATTCGCCTCAACCTCTGTGGGTAACTCCCTGATCTTCAGGGTTGGAATCACGGTTAAGTGCACGTAGAGGATTGCCTGTTGTCTCGTAGGATCGCTTATCCAGATTATACATCACGACCTCTACCGCTGGTACCGTTCGCCGCAGCTACTTCAAGAAACTGCGCCTATTGTAGGCCAATCTTGCTCCCAGGCATCATACCAGCAAACGGTATCTGGCTTGCTTCTTGTCCCGATTATCAAACTTGCCTAACATTAGCCATAATTGCCTATCTGAGATGACCACAACCAGCGACCGGCGAGTTCGTTATCTAAGAGTAATAAAGAAGTTGTAACAATCTGAAAGTCAGAGCGTTAACACAGCAGTAAGGGTGGAGGAGGCGTTGCGAGCGGAAGTCGAAACAAAAATCGACGAACGAGAACAGATCCTTGTTGACGCCGCTATCGGCGGCGATACCCAGGCATTCGCCGCACTTTATGACCAGCATCTGGAGCGGGTGTACCGCTACGTTCATTACTGGGTCAGCAACAGGGCCGACGCTGAGGATCTAACGCAACAGGTCTTCCTGAATGCCTGGCGAGCAATCGGCCGGTATCGGCGCACAGGAGCGAGTTTTGTCGCCTGGCTGCTGACGATCGCTCATAACGTAGTTATGAGCTTCTACCGACGAGCGAAGGAGATGCGTTACCTTGACCTGGAACCAGTGAGCAGCCAGCGCTGGGCTGATCCGGAAGCGGAAGCTCTGGCTAGATACGACCGCGTAGCAGTCCGCCGCGCTATTCTACGGTTGAAGCCAGAGCAACAGCAGGTGATCACAATGCGGTTTATCGAACGTTTCGACTACGCTGATATCGGCGCCATCCTCGGCAAAACCGAGGGCAACGTTCGCGTTATCCAGCACAGGGCAATCGCAGAATTGCGGCGCCTGCTCGCCCACGAGGTGAATCTATGAAAGACAAGGTTAGCCCTGAGCTACTTGCAGAGTGTCTGGACGATCTCGAATCGGGGAGACTCACCATTCAGGAATGTCTGGCCACACATCCGACGCTGGCCGACGAACTGCGTTCGCTTCTCGAAGTTGCTCACTCCATCCCTCCCATGCCACAGGCGGAGCCTGATCCTGCGTTTCGTTTGCGAAGCCGAGGGGCGCTCGTCGCCGCGTTTTCCGCGGACAAAACTCCTGTAACAAACCCGCCTTTTCGGCGTTTGATAATGCAGATATTCGACGGTTGGGCGTGGACACCAAGACTATCGACTGGGAGGATGAGAATGTCTGCAGTAGTCATCGCTATCATTATCGCGATTGCCACAGCCGCCGGGGGTGGCGCTGTGTATGCTTCGCAGGACGCACAGCCTGGCGACGCTCTCTATCAGGTCAAGATGACAGCCGAAGCGGTGCAAATCACATTGGCCACCAGCGACGAGGCCAGGGCGCAAACCTATCTCGACCTGGCGGGCAAACGTCTGGTCGAGATTGAGAAGGCCAGCGAAGCCGGGAATCCTGGTGCAGCCAATTCTGCTGCACAGGAGTTCACTCAGGATATGGCTCAATTCGAGCTTCACCTCGCCCAGGCAGAAGCGTCCGGCAAGGACGTTAGCGAGCTAGTAGCGCAACTCGAAAAGAATCTGACCCGCCAACAGAAGAGACTTTCTGAAGTTAAGGAGCGCGCGCCAGATCAAGCGAAGATAGCTCTGGCCGAGGCCGCTGAAGCGGCCGAGAAGGGATTGATGCGCGCCACCGCTCGCATCCAACGCTTGCCAGCCTCAGAACGCCACGAAACAGCGACGCCTGGCCAGACGCCAAACATACCTGCAAGCGTCACTCCTACTAGCACGCCAGCGCAGGCGACCGCTACAAGCACGCCCGTGCCAACGGCGACTATCGCAAGCACGGTGTCGATGACCTTTACACGAGCTATCTCCGATGTCCGAGATCTGGCGGCCGACCCCAGCGTCCCAGGACAGAGCTACAATGGATTGCTGGCAAAGCTTCAGGCCGCCCAGGCAGCCCTGGGCCGTGGCCAGGAAGATGTCGCGATACGCATCCTGGACGCTTTCCTGCACGAGTTGGACGCAATGAAACGCTCAGATCACATCAGCGCTGACAGGTACAACACGCTCTACGCCAGTTACAATGCCCTGGTCTCCGCACTCAGCAGCTCATCAGGAGTCCAAGGTAGTGCAGCCACACCAGCCCCTGGCCCTGGACAGCCACAAGCGACACCCGAGCCAACCAGAAGGCCTGATATGGACGATAACCCGCCCGGTCGTCCCAGCCCCTTGGCAACGCCATCTGCTTCTGATGTTCCGCGCGGCCGCGCTGTAGGACACGCAACAGATGTTCCTGTTCCGTCCACGCCAGTGGCCGACCCAATCGCATCTCGGACGCCACCTGTGATGCCTTCACCATCAATGATACCTACGCCACGGACAGTTCCCAATCCGCACGCGGACCCTGACCCTCAGCGGGGGAAGCGGTGATAGTGGTTAGGGCGGGGGTCAATTGTTGTGCGCGGCCACTGGCCGCGCACAACTGCTCCAAGCGCACGAAGTGATTGTAGGCTCGCTGCCCACGCTCAGTCATAGCGAAGCAAATTGTTAGGCTTGGGTGGAAGCAATCGCCACCGCGACGCCGACTATTGGACTAGTTAAAATTGACTAATTGGCGAATCGTGGTCTATCATTAGCGTCGCAGGAAGCAGTTCGTCGTATTGCACCTGGATGGGAACTGATACGGGTGAGGCAATTACCCAGGCTTAATCTCCAACAAAGAATCACGCTGAGTGTTGCACTTGGGCTGAGTGTGCTGCTTCTTGCGGTAGCCTACGTCGCTTTGTGGGCTCTCGACCAAAGCACTGATGCCACTTTAGGTCAGCGCAAACTGCTGGCCCAAATTGAGGCCAGCCACGTAGACGATTTCGTGGATCAGTCGAATCAGTTACTTCAGAAAACGGCCGCTATTCCGGAACTCAACCCACAAACTGCCGATCTCACACTCGCGCGAGAAATCTTGCGGCAAACGCAGTCACAAATGGGTGCCTTCTCCAGCATCACCTTGCTGGACAGTGCTGGCAAGGTTCTCTGGGCAGAGCCAAACCAACGAGGCATAGTGGGATCGAACTTGATGTCTCACCCCGCTGCCCTTCGCGTTTTTGAGTCACGTGAACCAGCCATTTTCGAGCTTCCCGTCGCCCCAAATGAGGTGCCAAGAATCTGCCTGGCAGCGCCGATTTTTAAGAACGATGGAGCGCTTGCTGGCATGCTAATGGTCGAGCTTGACCCTCGGGATGAGACCGCCCGCCTGGTCCCCGGACTCAAAGAGGGAGACCCAATGCAGACTGAGCTGGTTAATGGGGACGGGATTGTCGTGGCTTCGTCATATGGCCAGGACGGTGTCCATTTGTCCGATCACATCCAAGTGCTGCCTGCGCTTAGGCGAGAAGGAGTGATGATTCACGAACCTCTCAATGAGAGAAGACATATAGTCGCATACGCTCCCCTAACCACCCTGCCGACCTGGGGAGTCATAGTTGAGCAGCCGGAAAACATCCTCGCCTTATCTTCACGTTTGCGTCAGGAGATTCTGATATTCTTCGCCCTTGCAGTCGTGGTTGGAACGCTTGTTGCGTGGCATCACGTCAAGAGGGTGGTCGCCCCTGTTGCAATACTAACAAACGCCGCGGCAAGAATGGGCGCCGGAGACCTCAACAGCCCCGTACCCGTGAAACGCAGCGATGAGGTTGGAGTGCTGGCGAATGCTCTGGAAGCCATGCGCTCGAAGCTAAAGGATTCATTGGAGGAAAGGCAGCGTTGGAACGCCGAGCTCGAACGAAAAGTGGAGCAGCGGACGAAGGAGCTATCAGCCTTGCTTGAAGCTACGGAATCGCTATCAGTTGTCCTCGAAGCCCGTGAACTCTGGGACGCGATAATGGCTCAGACCAAGCAAGTTTGTTCTGTGGCAGATGTCGGACTGGTGCTATCTTATGAAAAAGAGCAAGGCAGGCTCGTGCCCAAGGCGTCGTTTGGCTGCGAAATCGAAAAGGTGAATCACCTGGGGTTGCAGGCTGGAGAGGGTCTGGTAGGGAAGGTCTTTCAGTCAGGCTGGCCGACCCTGGTCGAAGAAGACACTTTGCAGCGATACGAAGAAGACCTAAGCGCAGAGACACGCGGAGAAATGAGAAAAGCTGGGCTTGACGTCGACCACGCTTGCAGCGCAATCTGCGTGCCTCTGGCAACAAAACAGGGTATCTTGGGCTGTCTCGTTGTTTATTGTCTCGATGACTCAAGTGCACTGACGAACAATGAACTGAAAATGCTCCAGGCGTTCGCAGCGCAATCTGCGACGGCAATCGAAAAGGCGCGCTTGTACGAAGAGGTGCAGCGAAAAGAGATAGTTCGAGGTGAACTGCTGGTGAAGCTGATAACTGCACAGGAGGAGGAGCGATATCGCATCGCACGCGAGCTTCACGACGAACCCGCGCAGGCTCTGGCCGCTTTGATGATGGCCGTCGAGAACGCTGAGGAGGCTTTACCCCAGCTGGCAGATGCACAGAAACAGAAGTTGGACCGCGCGAAAGAACTGGTCAGACGTGCGCTCGGAGACGTGCGCCGACTGATTTGGGACTTGCGTCCGACCGTACTCGACGACCTTGGCCTTGCGCCTGCCGTCAGGTGGTTTGCAGAACAACGCCTGGAAAACACAAGCATCGACTTCGACGTACGAGTATCGGGCACTCAGAGGCGCCTGCCAACGGCTGTCGAGACCGAGGTGTATCGCATTATCCAGGAAGCAATTACTAATGTGGCCAGGCACGCCCACGCCTCCCACCTAACCATCTGCCTTGAGCAGGAAAATGGGTCATTGGTCGCCGTCGTACAAGATGATGGTATCGGATTCGACGTCACCAAGCTTGGGCAGATCGGTCGGCAACGTGGGCTTGGACTGCTAGGAATGCAGGAGCGGGCCAGCCTTCTTGGGGGATCGATGGCTGTGGAATCGAGTCACGAAAAGGGGACCAGGCTCACAGTGACTATTCCTGTGTTCGAAGGGAAGGAACAAGCATGAACGAGACGACGAAAATTAGAATCTTCGTGGCCGAGGACCACGGAATTGTGCGCGAAGGGATTCGGCTTCTCATCGAGGCTCAGCCCGATATGGAGGTCGTTGGCGAGGCATCTAATGGACAGGAGGCCGTCGACCAGGCAAGAGAGCTCCGCCCAGATGTGATGCTCGTAGACCTGGGAATGCCCCTTGTAAGCGGGCTTGACGTCATAAAGCTTATCAAGAAACATTGTCCTGAAACTCGCGCGCTTGTGCTCACTATCCACAACAGCGACGACTACTTTTTCCGCAGCCTGGATGCTGGCGCCTCGGGCTACGTCTTGAAAGGAGCGGCCTCAGCGGATCTACTTCAGGCGATCAGAGCCGCCCATAGATGTGAAATCTACCTGCATCCTAGTATGAGCACGAAACTAGTTGCCGATTACTTGCGCAGGGTCAAATCTGGCCAGGAACGGGATACCTACGATGCGCTTACAGAAAGGGAAAAAGAGGTCCTTAGGCTGATTGCCGAAGGCTACACAAATCAGGAAATTTCTTCAATGCTGACCCTGAGCCCGAGCACTGTTCAGACGCACCGGGCACACTTGATGGAGAAGCTGAACCTGCGCACTCGCACCGATCTCATTAAATATGCGATACGAAAGAAGCTAATCGAGGTGGACTCGTAACCATTGGGAGCCGATTGGCAGGGTCGACTGCCCACCTATCCTACTAATTCAAAGACTCAACTCATACTTTTCATTCCCTCAAAATCATAGTTTGCACGATTTACAGCAACGTTGCCCATAGCTATCCTCCCACTTGACGTCGACGAAACAGATTTCTTGAGGGGAGTACAGATGGCTAAATACCTACAAAGGCGTAAGTGGTTCTTTATTGCGGCTCTTGCTCTTGCGCCGGTACTTGCCGCATGGCAGCTTTCGGTTGCCTTCGCTGACGCACCGCAACCGAATCCTGTGCCCGGGGCGACTGCGAACTTGAACGCAAACGGCCCGGCAGCTACGATGCACGGCGATCCACTCGCCGGCCGCAGCCTATTTGCCCAGAATTGCGCTGCCTGCCACGGCGTTCTGGGGACCGGAGGAGTAGACAACACAGGCTCTGACGATGGCACCGTTCCGCCTGTAAGTCCGATTGATCCGGGTTTTCTTGAAGATTCCAATGGTGATCCAGCAATCTTCGCCCGCAACCTCGACCTGTTTATGCAGCACGGCTCACGCCCGGCTGGAGACAATCCACGTGTCTCGATGCCTAACTGGGGCGACAAAAACCTTCTGTCTCAGAAGCAGATCGCGGACATCGAAGCCTATGTCATGGAACTGAACGGCATCTACTGGCCAGACAAATGGTCCCCGCCAGCGGAGGTACAGATGAAGGCGTCCCGCGATGGGGACACTGTCACGTATCAGATCGTTGTGGTCAACCATGGTGTCGGACTTGGCACACTGGATTTGAAGGACACCTTGCCAGCCGGTCTCACTTACGTCACGTCTTACGCTGTGGGCCCTGGCCAGAATCCAGGCAATTTGTCGGGAAGCACTGTGCAGTGGACTAACTCAGATGGCGTGCCTCAGGGAGCATCTGTCGGCCCATTTGTCGTCGTGGCCAAGGCAAACGGCCCAACGGTTCCGCCAAATGCTGCTCAATTGTTTTTCCAGTGGACTGGGTGGGACGGAACCATCTATCAATCGTCTGCAGTATCAGAACAGGTTGTGCCGAGCCAGCCTGCTCAGCCGGCTGCAGGACCCAGCACTTCACCTGCGCCAGCACCTCAGGCTCCAGCAACTGCGTCGCCGGCTCCATCCGCCCCGGCTCCCGCGCCAGTGAACGTAGCGGCTCAGATTGTGGAGCCGAGCTCTGACATCACGTCCTGGGGATACGGTCCTGCCACAATCACAATTCACGTCGGGGACAGAATTACTTGGACGAATACGGGTTCCATGCCCCATACAGTGACCGCCGATGACGGCTCCTTCGATTCGGGAACGCTGAACAACGGAGGGACCTGGAGCTATACGTTCACCAGCCCTGGAACCTACACGTACCATTGCGCGCCTCATCCCTGGATGAAAGGAACAGTTATCGTTCAAAACGCAGGACAGTAGTTACGACTTGCACTGGTCACAGAATAGGGACTAGTGTCCCAGGTCACCGCCCAATGTCAGCCACACAAGGGCCAAGAATATCAGAACGATGCTACCCATAGCAAATGAGAAGAAAGTCTGCATCAGGCTGACATTGGGCTTTGTCCTGGCGACAAAACCTTCCCGTGCTCCTGCTAATGCGAGCGAATTGCCAGCAGAGCCCGCAGCGGGACGGCCACCGAGTACCTCATCCGAGACTATCTTGCCGTCGCACACTCGCACCAGACGTGTTGCTGCCTTTGCCGCCTGCTCGTTATGTGTCACAAGAACGATCGTCTGGCCGTGAGCATTCAGGCTCTGAAGTAGTGTTAGTATCTCCCTTCCTGTATGAGAGTCGAGGTTACCCGTAGGCTCATCTGCAAGAATAATCGCGGGTTTCCGAACCAACGCCCTGGCTATCGCCACTCGTGCCTGCTCGCCGCCAGATAACTGTCCAGGAAGGCGATGCGCCTTGTCCGCAAGTCCAACCCTATAGAGCGTTTCCAACGCGGCATCGGTCGCCGATTCCTCTTCGCTGCCTGCAGATACAGCCAGAAGCACGTTCTCGCGCGCGGTGAGATGAGGCAGGAGTTGGTGTTCCTGAAACACAAATCCCAGGTAATTGCGGCGAAAATCGGCCTGCCTGTCCGAGGATAAGCCATAAATGTCGATGCCGTCGACGGCCACCTCGCCCGCAGTTGGGCGATTCAGTCCGCCCAAAACAGTGAGCATAGTGGTCTTGCCAGAGCCCGAGGCCCCCATTACGGCGACAAACTCTCCTTCGTCTACAGATATGCTAACTCCATCCAATGCCCGAACAGGCTCTGCACCTTCGTAAAACTTGCTGACATTTCGCAATGTTATCAGGCTCATATCATCCCCCTGTAGCTCAAATCGCTCGCAATGCCGTACACGGATCCAGGTTTGCCGCCCTCCACGACGGATAGGCCGAGCCGATGGCACCCGCTAGCGCGGCGACGATTATGCCCTCGAAAGCAAGTTGTCCATTCTAGCAAGCACGAGAAACGGGATATGTGACTTATGTCGCAATTGACTTTCGAAAATATCCCTATAGCGCACTCCTCTTGCCCTCGCCTGTCCGCATTTCGGCAATCTTGCCCTGGTGCAGGACGGCGCCACCAATCAGCTGGACGTCGTAATGGCGCAGCCCGATAGTGCGCCTGGATGCCTCTCTGACCGAGGCAAAGGCTTCCGGCAAGAGACTATCCAGGTCTTCGCCTGTCAGGTATCGTCCCTGAAATTCAGTTGTCTTATCGCGGAGTTCCTCA
>JAMDCE010000486.1 GCA_023489135.1 Chloroflexota bacterium | reverse complement strand
TCACTACTTGGGGACTTGTAAGCCGCTCCACTCTTGGCCCGACTACAGTTTCCTGATCCGCTCACCTCCTAATTACCTTAGGATTCCCGCAAGAAGTATATTAACACATGCCCACGACTCCTGTCAAGGGTTTTGGCGATTGAACCCAGACGAATATTCGCCTGGCAGCGTGCATCCTATTCGAACTGGAAATCCAGGCTGATGTCAAGCGCCCGATTGGAGTGAGTCAGCGATCCGGAGGACACCAGGTCGCAGCCGGCCTGGGCATAAGCGCGAACGGTATTGAGCTTGATGCCGCCCGACGCCTCGGTCCTCGCCTGTCCGGCGACCACTTTGACGCACTCCGCGGCCTCTTCCGGCGACATATTATCGAACAGGATCACGTCCGCGCCGGCCTCCACCGCTTCGCGCACCTGATCGATGGTGTCGGCTTCCACCTCAATGGCTATGGTATGAGGTATGCGCCGCCTGAGCAGCGCCACCGCCTCTTTGATTCCCTGCCCCTCCCTCTTGAGGGCGACCAGGTGGTTGTCTTTCACCAGCACCCCGTCACTGAGATTGTAGCGATGCAAATGCCCGCCGCCACATTGGACGGCGTACCTCTCAAGTATCCGCAGCCCCGGCGTGGTCTTGCGCGTGTGGATCAGCTGAGCCGGGAGATCACCTATCTCCTCCACGAAGCGAGAGGTCTGGGTGGCAATTCCGCTCAGACGTTGAATGAAGTTCAACGCCACTCGCTCGGCTTTGAGAACGCTCGCCGCCGGACCTTCGACCACGGCCACCACTTCGCCCTTATCGACCTTCGAGCCGTCGGGTTTCAACTCCTTGACGGTAATGGCGGCGTCCACTGTTTGAAAGGTCCGGGCCAGGACCTCGAGTCCGGCCACTACACCATCTTCTTTGAAGATCACGTCGGCCCGCGCCTGGATGTCGGGAGGAACCAGGGCATCGGTGGTCACATCTCCCCAGCCCAGATCCTCATCGAGGGCATTGTCGATAATGTCTTGAACTTTCTTGAGAGGCAGATTCACCCCTTCACCCCCTGACAGGCTTACTCGGTCTTGCGGGAAACGATATTCCGCCGCCAGTCTGCCGATTCCATCGGATAGTCCGAACGGGTATGAGCCCCGCGGCTCTCCGTGCGGAGCAGAGCCGATTTGCCGGCGATTAGACCCACGAGGAGCAAGTTGCGCAGCTCCAGGCTCTCACGGTCCAGTCCCCAATGGTGGCTCGCGATCCATTTTCTCAAAGTGACCACCGCCAGACCCAGCGACTCTCGGTCGCGTATAATGCCCACGTTCTCCCACATCAATTCCTGCAGTTCGGCGAGCGAAGGCCGCGGGTCTTCGGCGCCCTGGGATTCCTCGACGTCGATTTCCACTATCTTTGGCTCCGGCGAATTCCGAGAGACCTGCCCGAGCAGGGTGGTGCCGGAAACCGTGGAATCGACGATCCTCTTGGCAAAGACGATCGTCTCGAGCAGCGAATTGCTGGCCAGGCGATTCGCACCGTGCACTCCGGTGCAGGCCACCTCGCCACAGGCGTACAAGCCTCGAATGTTCGTCTCTCCCAGCACGTTGGTGCGAACACCGCCGATCATATAATGCGCCGCCGGCGCCACCGGTATCAGGTCGGACGTTATGTCAATACCGTGATCCAGACAGAACCGGTAGATGCTGGGGAACCGCGAGATGGTCTTGGAACGAGGAAGGTGCGTGACATCCAGGTACACGTGGTCCTGCTCGCTCTTCTGCATCTCGGCGTGTTCGGCCCGCGACACCACGTCACGGGGCGCTAACTCGCCTAGCGGATGGTGATCCAGCATGAAGCGCTCGCCCTTTTCGTTGCGTAGGTACGCTCCTTCTCCCCTCACCGCTTCTGAGATCAAGAAATGGGGCAGGCCCGGCACGCTCAAAGCGGTCGGATGGAACTGGTAAAACTCCATATCGGCCACCTCGGCCCCGGCTCTGAAAGCCAGGGCCACCCCATCGCCGGTGGCCACAATCGGATTCGTGGTGATCTTGAAAAGCTGCCCCGCGCCACCGCTGGCCACAATAAGGTAGCGGCAACTGAAGCTACGAACATCGCCACACTGGCAATCCAGAACCCGAACGCCGCTAACGCGACCGCCGTCTACCAGAACATCCGTGACCAGGTGATGCTCCAATACTTGCACCTTGGAAGCAAGGACTCGCTGGGACAGAGCCTGTTCTATCTGCGCGCCCGTGGCGTCGCCCCCAGCGTGCAGCACCCGTGCCACCGAGTGTGCCCCTTCGCGCCCAAGCACGATCTCGCCTTCGAGGGTGTCGAAGGCCACGCCAAACCTAATGAGGTCGTTTATCCTATCGAGCGCTTCCTCGGCCAGAATGCGAGCCGCCTCGTCGTTCACCAGCCCGGCGCCGGCGGCCAGGGTATCTTGAAGGTGGAGACCGGGAGAATCATCCGCTCCGATGGGGGCCGCTATGCCGCCCTGGGCGTGGCGGGTGTTGCATTCGTCGATTCTGGACTTGGTGAGAACCAGGACGGTCCCCAACCGCTCCGCGAGCAAAGCCGAATAGAGGCCGGCGATGCCGCTCCCAATGATCACATAATCGAAATGGCTCAACTCTTAAACCAGCTCCAGCATCCGATCGAGCGCGCGTTTGGCCTGGAGACGGATCTCCTCATCCAGCGTTATCTCGTACCGAGTCTCCTGCAAGGCCCTCAGCACGCTCTTCAAGTGGGTTTGCTTCATGTTGGGGCACAACAGCGCCCTGGATAGAACGTAGAAGCTCTTGCCCGGGTTCTCCAGGTGCATCCGGTGCAGCAGGCCGGCCTCCGTTCCAATCAAGAAAGTGTCGGCGGGGCTCTCCTTGACGTACCGGAGCATCTGGGAGGTACTCAGCACCGCGTCCGCCAAATCCACCACCTCGGGCTCGCACTCCGGGTGAACGACCACCGGTGCGTTGGGATATAGCTTGCGCGCCTCCAACACGTGGCTCGCGTTCAGTTTGACGTGCGTGCTGCACGCCCCCGGATAGAGGATCATGCGCTTCTTGGTGTGCCGCGAAACGAAGTGTCCCAGGTTCTTATCCGGAACAAACAGTATCTCCGAGTGGGGAAGGGAATCCACCACCTTAAGGGCGTTGGCCGAAGTGCAGCAGGCATCGCTCTCCGCTTTTACCGCGGCGGTAGAGTTTACGTAGCACACCACAGCCGCCTCCGGATAGCGCTGCTTCCATTCCCGAAGCGCGTAAGCGTCGATCGTGTCGGCCATAGGGCAGCCGGCGGTTCGCTCCGGCAGCAAGACGACGCGCCTGGGATTCAGGATCTTGGCCGTTTCGGCCATAAAGTGAACGCCGCAGAACACGATTACATCGGCAGACTCCACCTGAGCGGCCTTGCGAGCCAGCTCCAGCGAATCGCCGACGAAATCGGCCAGATCTTGAATCTCCGGCCGCTGGTAATTATGCGACAGGATGATCGCGTTGCGCTCTCGTTTCAAGCGCGTGATTTCATCGGCCAGGGCCGTGTTTCTTTCCTCTAGCCGCGCGGGGTCAACCGCCGAACTTGCACCAGTCATTTCACCTATCACCCGTTTGATGGCATTTCGCGCCGTCCCTGCAGCGCCCGGGTCAGCGTAATCTCATCCGCGTACTCCAGATCGCCACCTACCGGCAGG
>JAMDCE010000683.1 GCA_023489135.1 Chloroflexota bacterium | reverse complement strand
TACCGCGCACTGGATTCGTTTGCCGAGTTCCAGGAGCTTTCCGCTACGTCTCAGTTCCTGGGCGTCTTTCCAAACACTTTGATGGATTCGGTACTGACACTCCAGCACTTCTGTGTCCAGGGTAAGCGGGTCGTATGAGTCAGGTTTAGAGATCAGCTTTCCAAGCTGAGCAAACGGGGTGTTCTTGTCTTTTGTGGCGGGGTCATCCAAGGCTTCCAGCAGCGTGTGGAATTCCAGCTTTTCTTCTTCACCGAGGCGAGTCAACCGAGTCTCCATAATGCTGGCGGCATATTTCTCCTCGAAGGGCGGACTTCCAATAAGGATGAGCTTCTTTACGCCCGAAGGAAACTTCGCGCCAAGAATGAAACTGAGCATCGCGCCCCAGGACCAACCGACCAACGTCACGGGGAGGGCTCCGGCCTCTTGCAGGACGGTCTGCAACTCCAGAACCTGCCCTTCCAGCGACGCTGCCGTTTGGAGCGGCTCCAGAACCCCACCAAGGGAAGCGAGTTCCCGGGCCACCGGCGCCATTTCTCCGGGGGCACCCGGACCTCCGTGAATTACCGCTACCCAAAAAGGCGGATCTCCGTATTTTCTTATCTTCTCCATAGAGGAATAATCTCTCGTTCAGTTCATATCTGTTGCACCGTTTTCCCTAGACCACGGGAAATGACCGTCAGCAAGCCTGAACTTGACAGCAGCGGGAATGAAGCTCTGAAGAATAGCGTGCGGGGAATTAGGAACTTCCCGCAGGGTACTACTGATGTCAAAGCTGTCGCCGTCGATGTAACCTGCGCGAGGCATAAGTCGATGTGACCTGCGTAAGGTCTCAGTGGTAGGGGCAAGGCGCCCGCTGTAGCCTTTGCAGCCCTATGTCCGGTGTCAATCCTCACCGAATCTGCGCCCGTTCAGTCTAGAATCTTCGCGGGTGCTTCACCCCTGAAAAAGGTCGGCCAGGCGACCAACTCACCCTGTTCAATTCGATCTGTCAGGAGACAGAGCAATTGGTTGGTCCATAGGGGTGACCGGCCGGTCTCGCCTATCGGCTTCTGATTTGTAGAGCCTTATTCATGAAGGTTAAAAATATAAACGGGTATACACAAAATGGGGACCACCAAGACGGGAAGGTGGTGTAATGCCAATTGTAGGGGCGGCACCCAGAGGGTACCCGGGTCGCCCTTGGGCGAGGCACCGCCTCGCCCCTACCCAGCACTACCCGACTAATTTGTAAAACAGCATAATCAAGGCTCTACAGATTAAGCACGGCCCGGCCGATCTGTCTTTCACGCCCCGTCATAGCGGGAGAAGATCAGGGAAACGTTGTGACCGCCAAAGCCAAACGAGTTCGACATGGCCGTCCTCACCTGCTGAGTCCTGGCCACGTTCGGCACCCAGTCCAGATCGCAGTCGGGATCTGGAAACTCGTAGTTGATGGTCGGTGGGATCACGCCGTTTCTGATAGCCTCAATGCAAACGGCCGCCTCCAGGGCGCCCGCCGCTCCCAACAAATGACCGGTCATCGATTTCGTAGAGCTGACCGGCAGTTGGTAAGCATAGTCTCCGAAAGCCCATTTGATAGCCAGCGTTTCGCATTTCTCGTTTAGTGGCGTCGACGTCCCGTGGGCGTTGAGGTAGTCGATCTGGTGAGGTTCCAACCCGGCCCGCTTCATAGCCATCATCATAGCTCTGGCCGCCCCTTCGCCGTCCTCCGCTGGAGCGGTGATGTGACTGGCGTCGGCGGTGGATCCGTAGCCGACCACCTCGGCCAGTATTGGCGCTCCCCTTTTCTCGGCGTAAGAGAGACTCTCGAGGATAACGACAGCGGCCCCTTCGCCCAGCACGAAGCCATCTCGTTTGGCGTCAAAGGGCCTGCTGGCCTTCTCCGGCTCATCATTCCTGGTCGACAGCGCTTTCATGGCCGTAAAACCGGCGATTCCAATGGGTACCACCGCCGCCTCGCTGCCTCCCGCGACCATCACCTCTGCATCGCCGCGCTTGATAATCTCCGTTGCCTCGCCAAGGGCGTGAGCACTAGTGGAGCAAGCCGAGACAACTCCCAGATTAGGCCCTTTCAGTCCCAACGAAATGGATATTTGCCCTGAAGCCATGTCGGAGATCATCATTGGAACTAGAAAAGGGCTGATTCTCCCGGGACCGCGGGTGTTCAGCACCTGAATCTGGTCCGAAAGAGTTCCAATTCCGCCTATGCCCGAGCCAACCAGAACTCCTATGTCGTAGGCGTTCTCGGGCGCGACAGAAAGCCGAGCGTACTCCAAAGCTTGATAAGCGGCCGCAACGGCCAACTGCGTGAACCGGTCCATCCGGCGCGCTTCTTTAGCACCCATATACGCTACGGGATCGAATCCCTTGACCTCACCAGCGATCTGCGTCTCAAAGCCGGTGGCATCAAAACGCGTGATTCGTCCGATGCCCGACTCTCCCCGAACCAGGGCCGCCCAGGCGCTGGTCACGTCGTTGCCAACCGGGCAAATCACTCCCATCCCAGTCACAACCACCCGCTTGTTCACCCAAACCTCCTTGGACCTTTTCGGTCAGACAAGACATTTAGCGTGGAGTATAGCACTCCCGCCGAGAACCGGTCAAGAAAATGGCACTTGGGTGAGTCCAGGGAAGGCAGGTCAGGAGCTTCGGCAAAGGTGCGTTCGCTAGCTGGCGTGAGATTGGTAGGCCCTATCCAGCAACTGCACGGTATGCAGGACCTCCGCCTTCATTCCTGACTGGCGGACGCCTCTCGCCAGTTGCAGTAGGCAGCCCGGGTTACCGCTCAGCACGACTTCAGCCTCTGTGGCCATTACGTTGGCCATCTTTCGGCTGAGAATCGCTTTGGAGCGCTCCAGATGGGTCAAGCTGTAGGTCCCGGCGCTTCCGCAGCACCAGTCAGATTCTTTCATCTCGATCAACCGGAGGCCAGGAATGGAGCGGAGAACCTGCCTTGGTTGTTCCCGAATGCCCTGGCCGTGGCACAGGTGGCAGGCATCGTGATAAGTCGCCTTCACTTTCACTTCGGCCAGGTCTGCGCGTAGCGGTAAGGCGTCGATCAGGAACTCGCTGATATCTCTGACCTTCTGGCTGAACTCACGAGCTTTCTGGGCGTAGGCCGGATCTCCCGCCAGTAGATGCGCGTAGGCCTTGGTCTCGGCCCCGCAGGCGGCGCAGTCGGTGATGATAAACTCCACGTTTGCCTTCTCGAAGAGGTCAATGTTATGCCGCGCCAACTCCATCGCCTTGGAGGCATAGCCCTCCACAATATGGGGGGCTCCGCAGCACTTCTGCTCGCGTGGCGTAACGACTTCGCAGCCGTTTCTGGCTAAGACCCTCACCGTCGACCGGCTGGCTTCAGAAAAGACTAGACTCATGACGCAGCCGAGAAAGAAACCTACCCGGTACCTTTTCTCTCGTTCGGCCGGTATGACCTCTTGAATAGTCTTGCGAAGAGGCCGGCCGGCTAGCTCCGGAAGACCCTCTTCGGCCTTTCCCAACCCGCCCATAATTCGCAGCACACCGGAATGCCGCGCCAGCCATTGCAGGCCCAATGCCTGGTACAACCGGATCGGCCAGGCGGCCATCTCGAGTCTTTCAGGATAAGGGACGAGGCTGTTGAGAACAAAGGACTTCAGGAATGGCTGCGATCGCTTCCCTTCAATCTCGGACCGCCTGGCCACCACCAACTCGCCAACTTTGACCCCGGACGGACAGACAGTCTGGCACGCTCGACATTCCAGGCAATGATACATGTGCTCGATGAAGTTCGGCGACTCTTCCAGCCGGCCATCGGCCACCGCTCTCATCAACGCAACACGCCCTCGCGGTGACTGCGTCTCTATTCCCGTTTCACGGTAGGTAGGGCAGACCGAAAGGCAAAGACCGCAGCGCATACAGCTAAGAATCTGCTCGTAGGTGGGGATTTCTTCGGGGGCGATGGGCGACTTGCACGCGACCTCGATGTCCACTGCCTTTATCTTCTACTCCCTCGTTTTTCTCACGTAGACGTGGTATTCCCCGTGCTCTTCTTCGAGTCCGAGATACTCGTGGCCGGTCGTGCGGCACCAGGCCGGCATATCCTCCTTGATGCCTTCATCGGTCGCCAGAACCTCGAGAACCTCGCCCACCCGAAGTTCCTTAATCTTCTGTGAAGTCTTGATAATGGGCATGGGACAAATTAGCCCAAAAGCGTCGAGGGTGGCGTCGGCTTTCACCTCGGTTCTTCCTCCTACGGGAAAATGCGCTGCTTTCTCAGCTTGCTTGATTGTAAAGTGGGGACATCTGCCTCAGGCGCTGCACGATTGGGGGAAGAACCTCCAGCACGGTGTCGACGTCCTCGTTAGAGTTCTCGGCGCCGAGGCTCAGCAACAGCGAGCCCTGGGCCAGGGCCGCCTCCACTCCGATAGCGGTCAACACGTGAGAAGCTTTCAAAGCCCGGGAAGTGCAAGACGATCCGCTGGACGCGGCGATACCTTGCATATTCAGGAAGAGGAGCATACTCTCTCCCTCGATGTACTCGACACACACATTGACGTTGCCCGGAAGTCGAACGGTAGGATGGCCGTTGAGGTACAAATGATCGATCCTCTCCTGCAGACCCTTGATCAGGTTATCTCGAAGCGGAGTAATATGGCTCATTCGAGCCTGAATCTCCTCTTTGGCCAGCTTTGCCGCCATCCCCAAGCCAACTATCCCAGGGACGTTCTCTGTACCCGCTCGCCGTCCTCCCTCCTGAATACCGCCGTCAAGGAACGGAGTGATCCTTGTTCCTTTCTTGATATAAAGGGCGGCCGCCCCTTTCGGTCCGTAAAACTGCTGCCCGGTCAAGCTTAGAAGATTTACCCCCAGTTCGGCCACGTTCACCGGGATGTGGCCGACAGTCTGAACCGCGTCGGTATGAAGGGGAACGCCCTTTTCATTGGTTATCTTACCTATTTCCGCGATGGGCTCGATGGTTCCGATCTCGTTATTGGCGTGCATAACGGAGGCGAGAATGGTATCCGGTCGAATAGCCTTCGCCACGGCGTCAGGATCGATGAACCCGTACTGGTCGACAGGTAGGTAGGTAACGTCAAAACCAAGCCTTTCTAGAGCTTTGCCTGAGTGAAGCACGGAATGGTGCTCGATCTGGGAGGTGACGATGTGTTTGCCTTTCTTCTGGCTGGCCATAGCGACGCCCTTGAGGGCAAAGTTGTTGGACTCGGTTCCACTGGCCGTAAAGTAAATCTCTTCCGGGGCAGCTCCTATGAGGTCGGCAACCTGCCCGCGCGCCTCGTCGATGGCCTGTCTCGCCGCCTGCCCAAAGTCGTGCAAGCTGGAAGCGTTGCCGAACGTCTCCCGCAGCAGCGGCAGCATTGCCTCCAGCACTTCCTCCCGCATCGGAGTGGCCGAAGCGTTATCCAGGTAGATTCTCTTCTTCATCACCTTTGCACCTCGCCGGCCGCAGGCGTCTTGCTCCTAGGGTGTGATGGTCAAGATCTTCCGCACCTGCTCTGGGTAATGGTGGATAAAAGCCAGCTCGTCGTCCGTCAGGGGCAACTGATTGTGGGCGTTGGCATACTGGACCAACTCCAGAATCCGCTGTGCCTCCCGGTCATCAGAGAAAGTGAGGCCGGCCTGAGCGTACACGTGCTTGAGACCGGCTAATCCGCCGTACTCACCGGTGGAGATGACCCGACCGGTGTTTTCGCATTCCTCTCCAGTCCGCCCCACCGCCTCGTAATCGAACAGCTCGTAGTTATTCCGATCCTTTAGCGCTCCATCGGCGTGAATGCCAGATTCGTGGGCAAACGCATTGCCGCCCACACCTGGCTGGTTCATCGGTATCGGCACCTGGAAGGCATAGGACGCGTATCTCGCCAGCCTCCAAGCCATCTTTAGATCGATGTTATCCCCAATCTTGCAGCATCCCTTCAAGCCATTGCCGTACGTCAAGGCCAGGACACAGCTCAGGAGATCGGCCTGGCCAGCGCGTTCGCCGATCCCATTGATGCTCGTGTTGATATAGGCATCGACTCCCGCATCGATGGCTCCCCAGGCACCGGCCACAGAATTGGCCACGGCCATGCCCAGATCATTGTGACAGTGGAGCTCCACCGCCATCCCTACCCTCTCAGCCAGCTCCCGGACCCTTCGGTAAATGACCATAGGGCTATCGCAACCGACAGTGTCACAGTACCGGATTCGGTCGGCACCGGCCTCCTTAGCCGCTTGAGCGAATTCGACCAGGTAATCCAGGCCAGTGCGAGAAGCGTCCTCGGCGTTCGCCCCCAGGGTCTTCACTCCACCCTCCTTGGCCAGTCGCGCCGCTTCCATCATTTCCTTGACAACGGTCTCTCTGACCAGCTTGCCCTGGAACTTGTGGGTGATCATTTGATCCGAGGTAGAGATGGAGATATTCAAATCCTTCAGCCCCAGGGTAAGCGCAAAATCCACATCTCGCACCACCGCGCGGCACCATCCCGCCAGCACCATTGTGCCCATGAAGCCCATCGCCTGAAGCTCCAGATTGGCCTGAATGTAGTTCCGCTCATTCTGCAAGAATGGGAATCCGATTTCCGACTGATGGACTCCCAGCTTTGACAGATACATATTGAGCATGGTCTTTTGGAACTTGGATAGGGTGATGCGAGCCGTCTGAACCCCGTCACGGTTCGTCACGTCTATGAAGTGTATTTCGGGCATTCCCCCACTCCCCCCTCGGATGCATGCCAAACCTGAAAATGAGCGGTCGACCGGCGCTGCGGAGAAAGCGCTATCAGTGACACCATCCGGAGTCGCCGGCCAAGGCAACCCCAAGGTGGCGAGGCCTCGTTGGTAGTCTGGAAGCGATTCTAGCACAAGGGCTGGATCTTTGTCAACTAGCCACTATTAAATAGCTAAGTACTTTACAAAAGCTCGAAACAGTGATAAAATAGAAGTTGAAATGTGGCCATGACCATATCTCCTTCCGAATTCCCATCAGTGTTTGCGTCTTACCGTTAAGAAGAGGGCCTTGCCGTGAGTCACTAGCAAAACCTCGGTCCTAATTGTACCGACCAGAGGAGATCATAGCTAGATTGGCACTCCGGTTGGTAAGCAAGCTGAAGGAACTTTCGCCGTTCGAACCCCATTCCGCCAACCAAACGCCATTCCAATTTAAGAGGGGTGATTCGTGCAAACAACACGCAAAGGAATTCTCGAGATATTGAAGCGAAAGGGACCGGCAACGGTGACGGATTTGGCCTCTGCTTTGAAGGTCACTCCGATGGGAATCCGCCAGCACCTTGGTCTATTGGAACGCGACGGCCTGGTTACTTACACAGAGGTTAGACGCAGGACCGGGCGGCCTCACTATAGTTACCAACTGACCGCCCAGGCCGAAGAGGTTTTCCCCAAGAACTACCACAATCTGACTCTGAAGATTCTCGAACAAGTCAAACTCACCGAAGGCGATGAGAAGATAGGCGTAATATTCAAAGGAATCGCCGGTCAGCTTTGCGCAACACTGGCCGACCAACTAGCTGGTACGCGGGAAGAGAAGGACGAGGTCGCCAGGGTGGTTTCCATTCTAAACGAGGAAGGGTCCCTGGCCGAATGGGAAAAAGTCGGAGATACCTTTTTCATCCACGAGTACAATTGTCCCTACTTTCGAGTAGCCGCCAGCTTCCCTCAGGTTTGCGACATGGAAACCAACCTATTGTCTGGCCTGCTCCAGGGCAAAGTAGAGCAAACGGCTTGTCTACTTTCAGGAGACGGGCGCTGCACCTTTCAGGTCACACAGATCGCCTGACCAAAAGGGAGATGAGCCAGGTTGAGAAACCTCTTCGCCGCCCTCCTGAGTCGCTCCCCGCACGACCTCGAACGCATCGCCGCGTCCTGGGACGTCAAGTTGAGGAGGCAGCCGCACCGCGACAATGTGGCCCTTCTCTCTCGCGAGATGCTGGACGATCTGGCGGCTCGAGACCTTTTGGACTCTCTCACCTCCCCAGAGTTGTCGAGCCTATCCACGCTGCTGGGGGAAAACACGAACAGCATTTCGCCAGCTAGACTGGCCGAGGCCCTTTCCACGAGCGAAAGCGAGGCTTCGGAGCGGCTGGCCAGCCTTTTTGACAAGGGGCTGGTTTATTCGGATGGAAGCAAAAACCCACCTCCAATCCCAGCTCGCACCGGTCTGCCTGCTAACCGCGAGCCGGGAAATCCCCTAGACAGCGTCTTTATTCCTCGAGAACTGGCTTTTGTCTTTAGACTCTTGCTGCGAGACCGGGAGAAGGCCGTGGCGAGCAGCCCTGATGTTGAGTCTCTCTTGCGAAACTACGATACCCCCTTTCTTGAAGAGATGGGGAAGGGCTGGGGTGTAGTGGCTCTCCCCGGCCGTTTCTACCGAGATGAGCTTATCCAGATGATCGGTGAGGCCATCTCGGAGCCGGCCAAAGTCGAAAGAGTGTCTGGAACTCTGGAGCCTCAGGCCGCCCTGGTCTTTCGCTTAGCTCGCGACGCTGGTGGAGTAATCTCGCTTGATCGATTGCGAGAAGAGACCCAGTTGGCTGGCCCATCTCTTCGTGAGATCGTACGACAGCTTACCAACCGAGCCCTGGCTTTCGAAATCTACGACGGGCCTAAGCGAGTCCTGGTAGCGCCCAAAGAGATTACCGAACCCAGTGGGCGTCCACCAGCCCACCTAGTTGGACTTGAGACGATCAATCCGGCCAGAGTGGATGAAGGCCTGACTCCCTACGCCCTCGCCTGGGATCTGCTCATCTTACTTGACTTCGTGGCAAACCTCGAAGTTGAATCTGTCCCGGGAGCAAGTCGATTCCCCAAACGGCTGATCAAGAGCCTAAATGATCGCTTTGTGTGCCAGGAAGACCTTGGCGGCGCTACTCCTCGGCTTGATTTTCTTCATCACTGTGCGCTAGCCATGAAATTAGTACGTTGGGACGGGCGGCGTTTGATAGTCACGGATGAAATAGACGCGTGGGTGAACCGAAGCTTTACCCAACAGATGGGAGAGCTGTACCGTACTTGGCTGGAAAACGCACGATTGGATGAGCCTGCGGCTGAACGGGCCACCTACCGGCCCGGTGGGAAGCTGCTTTCGGTGCGAAAGAAGATAGTCTCTCTGCTGGCCTCTTGCGAGGTTAGGAAATGGTATGCTATCGCTTCTCTAATAGAGACGATCAAGGCCACCGACCCGTTCTTCCTGCGCTCCAGGCAAGACCTGGTACGGGAGCGGGGAAGGCACGCTCTGGACAGGAATGGTGGAGACTGGGACTACGTTGAAGGGCGACTCGTTGCCGGAGTGCTTGTTTGGCATGCATCCGAGGGGGGAGTGGTTAATCTAGGTCGAAACGAGCGGGGCGAACTGGCCGCTTTTCAGCTTACCGACCTGGGGGCCGAATTGCTCAAGGCTGGCCCAGTAAAGGCCGGACCCGCCAGAGGCAGGAGTATTCTGGTCCAACCTTCGTTCGAAATCTTGGTGTTTGCGGCCGATGCACCGGTGGTCTGGAACCTTCTGCATTTTGCCCGCTTGGTTCGCCACGACCGAGTCAGCACCTACACCCTTGACCGCGAGAGTGTGCTCGCGGGCCTGCGACGCGGCCTAAGCATCGAAGGGATCCTTGATTTCCTCCAACAGAGCAGCCGGCGGGAGATTCCCCAAAATGTGACCTATTCCTTGCGCGACTGGGGCCGCCTGTTCAGGCCGGTTCGCCTCCGGTGGGCCCCGCTGCTGGAGGTTGGCGACCCCGCTCTTCGGGAAGAAATCCTTTCCGTGCCGGCGCTGGCTTCTCAAATCGAAAAAACGGTCTCACCCACGGAGCTCCTGGTTCGTTCGCAGATCATTGATCCGGCCGAGCGGGAAGCCCTTATGGAGAAGCTGGCAAGGGAGTTAAAGAAAAGCGGATTCTATCCCGAAATCGAGTGATGAGAGGCATTTCCAGCCTACTGGCAGGCCGTCACCCCGCCGTCGACATAGAGCACGTGCCCGGTAACGAAGTTGGACGCATCAGAGGCCAGGAATACTGCAGCTCCTAGCAAGTCGTCGGGCGCCCCAACTCTCCCCAGGGGAATCCGGTTGACCAGCCGCTGATAGAACTCCTTATCAGCCAGAAGAGGCTCGACGAGCGGGGTTCTTATGAAGGTTGGGGCAATCGCGTTGACATTGATGTTGTGCTTGGCCCACTCTGTCGCCAGTTGCTTGGTCAAGAGATTCACCCCGGCTTTGCTGGCGCAGTAGGCCGAGTACCCCGCGTGAATCCCTAGTTGTCCCCGCACCGATGAAATATTAATGATCTTGCCCTGGCGCTGCTGTATCATCATCCGGCCAACGGACTGACAGGGCAGAAAGGTCCCTTTCATATTCAAGCTTATCACGTGATCCCATTCCTCGACGGTGATTTCTTCAGCGAATTTGTTGATGTGTGTCCCCGCACAATTGGCCAGAATATCGATCCGGCCAAACTTCTGCCTCACTCGCTCCGTCATATCGGCAACTTGGCTCTGATCCAAGACATCCGCAGGCACGGTCAGGACCTGCCGTCCCAGGCCACGAATTCCCTCGGCCACCTTCTCCAGCGCCTCCTGATGGCGTCCGATCAGCACTACGTCGGCGCCAAATTCCGCAAAACCAAGGGATAGCCGCTCCCCAATTCCTCCTGCTGCCCCTGTGACTAGAGCGACCTTTCCACTCAGATCGAACAAGCTGTATCGTCCGTTCATATTGCTGCTTCCTCCGCACAGCGCCAGCGGCACCAGGCGCCGGATAACGCCACACTTACCTGGATAATAGACGGGAAAAGGGAAAGGTTCGAGTCCGCGCGATTCTAACATCCGTAGTCCTCACTGTCAAGCTGTGATTGGTTTCGTGACCAGGGACTGGCCAATGGGCAAACCTGTTGACCCGTCCGCCTGGCGGGCGTGAACTTCGATCTTCTGAACTCGGCCTCCAAGATCTCCCTCGAAACTCAATTGGGAGTCGGTTTAAACGCATCTCTTGACCAAGCACCGCTCCTGAAGTACACTTGACTTCAAAGTCTCGGCGCCCCTTGCGAGGCGCTAAGCGGGAAGCGGCTTCCTCCCAAAAGAGCGGGCGGAATGATTTGCCAGGGTTTTCCGAGAGTGGCTCGGCAATTATGGTGTCCCCCTCGCAGCAGTGTCACAGGGGATTCGACGAAACGAGGGACCAGAAATGGAGTCAAGGACATACGACCTGCAAGCCCTTGTCGATAAGTTCTTAGAACCGGTCATCCTGCTCGCCCCCGATTACAGGATCGCCGCCGTTAACACGGCCTTCCGCCAGACGGGTGGGGAAGAGGCTGAGAATGCTGTGGGCGATTACTGTTATAGGGTCCTGCACAATATGGATGAGCCCTGCTTTCAGCGGGGAGTGCAGTGTGTGGTGAAACACGCCTGGGAAACAGGCGAATCCGGCTGCGCCACCCATCTCACCCCAACCGAAAAAGGAGACCGGTATCTGGAGGTTTCCGCGGTACCTGTGGCTGACACCGACGGCCATCAGAGCCTGGTGATGCACGTGTCCAGGGATGTCACAGAACGGATCTTGACGGAGAGCTATCTCCGTGAGCGGAATCGCGAACTGGCCGCCTTGAACGCGGTCATTACCTCCGTCTCCCTCGCGGTCGATCTGCAGGCAACGCTTAACAACGCTTTGGAGAAGGTTCTGGAACTGGCCGACATGGAGGCTGGAGGGATACGCCTCTTCGACTCGAAGACGGGCGAATTGGTTGGCATCGCTTATAAGGGTCTTCCCGAAGAACTCATTAAGGTGCAGAAAAGGGCAGGTAAAGGGAGCGGATCGGTCAATCAGCTCGGCCTGTCTGAGAAAGTGACGTTCCTACAAACCCTCCTGGCGCGCCTTAGAGTCAGCATCTTTGAGGGTATCGTCGGACAGGCCGTTCAATCCGGAAGGCCTATCACGGTCCGCAACGTGGGCGAACATCCCGAACTCGCCGAACTCTTAGTCAAAGGGGTCAATGTGCGGTCTCTGATCGTACTGCCGATGAAAGCGGAAGGGGAGACCGTGGGAGTTCTAGCTCTGGCGACGACAGACATCAGAACGGTGACGGAGCGTGACCTTGAGTTTCTCTCCTCGGTGGCCAATGCGGCTGGAATTGCTATCGCCAACGCCAAGCTTCACGAACAGGTCCGGCATCTGGCCAGCACCGACGGGCTCACCGGCCTCTACAACCATCGGTATTGTTATGAGCGTCTGGACGAGGGTATCGACCACGCCACCCGGTATGGAGAGACGCTCAGCCTGCTCTTCATCGACGTTAACGGCTTGAAGGCCGTGAATGACACCTTTGGGCACCTGGCGGGCGACTTAGTTCTGAGAGAGCTGGCTCGAGTGGTGAAGAATTGCGTGCGCCGGACCGACATCGCCTGTCGCTACGGCGGTGACGAATTCTGTGTGATCCTTCCCCACACCTCCTGCGAGCAGGCTGGACTCCTTGGTCGAAGACTCCTGCGAGCGATCGGAGCCAACCCGTTTATCGATGACACTGGAAACGTCATTCGGGTAAGTGCAAGCCTGGGGGCCACGTCCCTTTCTGTCCCCTGCACGCCCGAAGAGCTGGTGAAACGGGCTGATCAGGCCGCCTACAAGGCCAAACAGCTCAAGATTGGAATAGTGTGCGAGGGAATTGAGGAACGGCCAATGTCGGCCTAGATGCACGTTTTCTTCGCCGCGGATTTGCGAGCCGCATCAACAGTGAGAACAGGTTCCTGGTTGGGCAGATTGACAGCCTAACCGAATGGGCGCAAGATGGCGCCACCAAGCCGGCCGGGCTGGTGGAATACCAACGGTAGGGGCGACCGCCGGTACTCTCTGGGTGCGCCCTTTGCAGCATCCGCCAGCGCTTTACTCGTACCCCTGCAACTACCTAGAACAGTCGGAACGTCCGGGCGACCGGTGGTCGCCCCTACAGCGCATACCCTCTTTGTTAGTCAAAGCGCATGACCCGGAACCTCTTTTCATTCAGCGCTCCTCAGTCCTAGCTGCACCAGGATCTTCCCAACTACGAAAGTGGTTTCGCCTCTAAAGGTTCCAAAGCCTGGGCTGCTGTACCCAATCGCCTCAGGGTGCGCTCTCGACCCAGAACGGCCATCGTTTCAAATAGAGGAGGCGAAACCGTTCGACCGCTAACGGCGACTCGAAGAATCATAAATAACTGCCCTGTCTTGAGCTGCAAGTCCTCGGCCAGGCGGCGAAGAACTCCTTCGATAATGTCTGCGTCGAACTCCTCAAATCGAGCCAATCTCTCCCGCGCCGCTAGCAGGGCCTCCCCTGACGCTTCCGGGGTCATATTCTTCCCCACCAACTGCGTCTTATCGTAAGCCAGGTCGTTAATGAAGAAGAAATCGGTCAGACCCGTAATTTCGTTGAGTCGCTTCATCCGCTCTTTCACCAGCGGTATGATTCTATCCACGTATTGCTCGAATTGCTCCATTTTCGCCGAGTCTCCGTCAGGGGCCAGCCCTGCCTCCTTTAAAAAGGGCAGACAGCGTAGCGCGACATCCTCCACCGAAAGGATATGGTTGATGTAGTGCCCGTTCATCCACTCCAATTTGTCTCGTGAGAAAATGGCTGGAGTGGGACCGACGCGGTCCAGGTCAAACCTCTGGATGAGCTCCTCTCTGGAGAAGACTTCTCGCTGATCCTCCGACGACCAACCGAGAAGGGCAAGGTAATTGACAATCGCCTCGGGAATAAAACCGTCCTTCCGGTAATCGCTGAGGCTGGTGGCGCCGTGCCGCTTGCTAAGCTTGGAACGATCCGGACCAAGAATCATCGGCAAATGGGCAAACAACGGCGGCTCCCAGCCCAAGGCCCGGTACAGCAGAACGTGACGAGGAGCGCTGGGAATCCACTCCTCCGCTCTAAGGACGTGGGAAATCTCCATCAGATGATCGTCGACCACGTTGGCAAGATGATAGGTGGGGTACCCATCCGACTTGAGCATCACAAAATCGTCAAGAACGGCGTTGGCAAAAATAATCTCTCCTCTGATGAGGTCGTGAAAAGTCGTCTGCCCTTCTAAGGGAACGGCAAACCGCACCACCGGGACAATTCCTTGCCCTTCGAAGGCCTCGCTTTCGGCCGGGCTCAGGTTGCGGCAACGGCGGTCGTACCCCGGGGGTTCTTTGCGCTGCTCCTGCTCCCTTCGCATTCCGGCCAGCCTCTCCTGGCTGCAGTAGCAGCGGTAAGCCTTACCCTCGTCCAGCAATCTCTGTACGTAAGCCTGGTAGATCGGCAAGCGCTGAGACTGAAAGTATGGTGCGAAGGGCCCGTCAACTTCCGGACCTTCATTCCAATCGAGTCCCAGCCAGCGCAACGAATCAAAAATAGCCGCTAACGCCCCGGGCACGCGACGAGCCACGTCAGTATCCTCGATGCGCAAGACAAAGATGCCATCGTGATGCCGGGCGAACAGCCAGTTGAAAAGCGCCGTGCGAATGTTGCCAATGTGAGGCGCCCCAGTGGGGCTCGGGGCAAACCGTACGCGGGCGATCCCCTTAACTTCACTCATTTGCCACTCCTAATACAGTAATTGCCAGCATCGATTATACCCGATGCTTTTGCCGCACAGCAAAGCCGGGGTCTGCCACCGGGCGCAGGCTATCCTTGCATTCGGCCGCTCCTCGTGCTACCATTTGCCCACCCTTCCTCAACCTACTTCTTCGACGCAGCTTGGAGGAACGCACCAGTGTGGAAATCCAGACTCTGGCTTAGACAAACCCTTTCCCTAGCTCTAGTCTTGGCCTTCGTAATCCCAACTCTTGCCGCCACGGCCGAGGAGAATCCGTCCGAAACGCCCGAAACGAAAGGCGTGACCTATCGAGTCTACGCGACGCGGGAAGGAATGGTGGGAAGTACCACCGCCAACGGACACTTGATCAAGCCGCACGATCGCTTTGTTGCGCTTCCGTCTCGCGATGTCCTGTCAAGAGACGGCGGGACGGAGTTCAGCGTGCGTTTGTCGTACAAGGGTCGCACCACCATCGCTCCCGTTTGGGATGTCGGCCCTTGGAATCGCGATGACAACTACTGGGAGCCCATCCGCAATCTGGGGATTGATCTCCCTCTGGGCGTTCCAGAGGCTCAGACGGCCTTCTATGACAACTACAACTTTGGAAACGATGAAAGGGGACGCGAGGTCCTAGTGCCGGCCGGCATCGATTTGGCCGATGGCACCTTTTGGGATGACCTCGGCATGACCGGGAACGATTGGGTGGATGTGACCTTCCTGTGGCTCGACCAGCCAGTCGCCCTGCCTACGGACGCGGCCACGCCGCTGACTGGTGACCCCGGTTCGGAGTACTTTGCCGAGACCAAGCACAACCTGCGGGGCGCCTTCCGAGAATACTGGCGCGCAAGCGGCGAACTACCCATCTTTGGTTACCCGCTTACCGAAGAGTTTACTGAAGGAGACCTTATCGTCCAGTACTTCGAGCGAGCCAGGTTTGAATATCACCCCGACTTGCCTGAGGGCCATAGAGTCTCGTTGACTCACTTAGGTCGAATCATTTCGAAGCAGCGGAGGTTCGCCGAGATTCCCGCCTTCCCGGACGGTAAGGATCGCCAATTCTTCAAAGAGGTAAACCACTCCCTGAGCTTCGGCTTTTTGAACTTCTGGGAGAACAATGGGGGTCTCGCTTTGTTTGGCTTTCCCATATCGGAGGAATTCGACAGTACTTCGTCAGGCGGAGACGGCACGGCAGTTATGCAATATCTGGAGCGGCAGCGCTTTGAGTACCACCCGGAGTACGCGGGGACGCCTTACGCCATTGAGTTGGGCCTGCTTGGCCGGGAGCTGCTCGTGCAGAAAGGCTGGCTAAAGTAGGGCCGTCGATGGCTCAGGGGTGCCGCGTTGGGGAAACATGGCTGTGTTTCCCAGAAGATTGACGAGGGCTCTGAACAGGTTTGGATCCAGGGTTCCTAGCATTTCCTTCCTCATCATCAGCAGCGCGTGGTACGGCGTGCGCCGTGTCCTGTAAGGACGATTGCTCGTAAGCGCATCGTAGACGTCCGCGATCGCCACTATGCGCGAGAACGGATGAAGGTCTCTGGCTACCAGCCCGTCGGGATAGCCCGAACCATCCAAACGCTCGTGGTGCTGACCGACAGTAGTTGCGACTATCTCCGGAAAGTCCTGCACCGCTGATACCGCCTCCTTTCCCCAGACTGGATGTTGACGAATGATGGCCCATTCCTCGCTGGAAAGCGGCCCAGGCTTGTTCAGCACTTCCGACGGAACCTTAGCCTTACCGACGTCGTGCAGGAATGCGCTCAGACCAAGAGAACAAAGCTCACCAGCATCTCCGGCGCCAACCAGGTGGCCAAGCCCCAGAGCATAGACAGACACATTCACCGCGTGGGTGTAGAGAGACTTATCATGGTTGATGACAGAAAGTAGGGCCGAGAAGGCCGCGCGGTTGCCGGTCAAGAACTCCACCGTCACGCTCATCAATTCCCGTACTGTCGACAAATCTTCCGGCGCAACCGAACTTGCCATCGTCCGGTGCGCGATGGATAACACCGACTCATGGAGCAAACCTGCCTTCAGATGGGGTGGCAAAGTCTCATCTGGCAGCGCTAAGATGGCCATCAGCCGCGGCGGCGGCTCCATCTCTTCCTCGGCGGCCACTCGAATCCACAAGCTGTCGACACCGCCAGACAAGAGCCTCCGACCGTCCTCTACGCTAAACGGCAGAGAGGCCTCCCGGTAGAGAACGAACTGGCCGTGCTCCTGAATGTAGAGGTCGCAGATCGGAGGAAGATCCCGACCGAGAGTATTCAGGTCAATCGGAACGTAATTCTCCTCTCTCACGGGAGACAGCACTCCTCACCCCACAAAGAGGCCCCTGGAGGTAAGGCCCGGATCCGGCCAGTTCTTGGTCCGAACCCGGACCTTACAGATAAGGAGTCTCGGGCAAGCCACGCCATCAAGGCGTCGCCAATGCCACCTCGGGACATAGGCTCATCGCCACCTTCTCTTCTTAACGCTTGCCGCGAGCTTTTTGACGATTCCTGGGATTGCCCCACAATTCGTCGACTTCACGAGGGCTTCGGGGGCTCTGGCCCCGGAACGGTGAAGCAAGAGACCAGGGAATCCAGGTGCTGCGCCATTAACTCCATGCCCTGAGATAAGCTTCCCAGCCGCGCCGCCGCTGTCGACAATCGCTGGAGGTGGTGGTGAAATCTCTGCGCCTGTTCCTGACTGAACGCCAAACTCAGCTCCTCCGGAGCCCGGTCAATTCTCACCGCGGGGAATTGGATCACGTTAGCGGGAATATCGTCATCTACCATATCTTCCTCCCGGCCCAAAACCAGCCTGGCTTGGCTCCTCCAGCCCTCGACGGTGGAGGCGACCTTCCCTCTGTCGCGACGTCGACTCTTGTTCGCTGGTCCACCTCTGGTTTAGCCCCAAAGGTGAGGCCAGACTTCGAGTCTCAAGGTAATTATCGACCAGGATTAGCCGTTCGTCAGTGCCATTTGGGTCGATTCTAGCGGACCATTAGGGCCATTTTTTACGACCCAAATGGTCCATTTGCTCCAACCCTGAGATGAGAAAGGAATGCCGTTCCCCCACGCCGATCGGCGATAGCCCCGGCCGATCATTCTTCGGTAGTTCGATCTGCTGGTTGTGATCGTTCCCGCACCCCCCATTGAGTGATTGCTTCAGCAAGGTCTCCCTCACAGAATTGCTTGCCATTACAGCCCTAATCGTTTGAAAAAGTTCCGATTTGGACACACCCTTGAGCAGGTAAGCGGCTGCACCGGCCTCCGTGGCCTGGTCCAAGAACTCGTCCTCGCTGAAGGTAAGCACGATGACTCTGACTTTCGGGAACCTCTCTTTGAGCAGACGAGTGGCCTCGATTCCATCCATCTCCGGCATCTTGATGTCCATAAGGACGACGTCAGGCTGGAGTCTCTCAGCTTGAACGACAGCTTCCTTGCCGTTGCTGGCCTCCCCTACGATTTCCACATCTTTGGCAAGCTCAGTCATCCGACGCAAGCCTTCGCGGACAATGGGATGATCGTCCACCAATAGAGTCCGTATCGCCGTCATACCAACTCCACCTCCCATAATCTCAAACTGCGAGGCTCTGATTCTTTGGCAACCACACCGGGAACCATCAAGTTCCGAGCACCGAACGTCCTTCAGGTACGCTCATTCGTCAGACAGGAAGAACCTCCTTAGTCTTGAATGCCACCGGTGT
>JAMDCE010000004.1 GCA_023489135.1 Chloroflexota bacterium | reverse complement strand
CATTGCCAATGGCGATCGCCGCTTCTGTCGCAAACGTCTGTAGGAGCTGCAATTCATTCTTCGCTGGCCGCTCCGCCGATCCAGCGCACAACGCGCCGAACATCTCGCCTTTGTCGATGAGAGGAACGAAAGTGATAGTCTGTGCCCCCAGTTCTGTTAGGCGCCAATCGGCGACGGCTCCAAATTCGTCCTGCTGAGTGGCACCGACGACAAACACTGATTTGCGTCCCTTCAGCGTCACATTAGCCAACTGCAACACGATGGCATTCTGACGCTCCGGTTCTTCTAACCCGCGTTGAGCGTCGATGGCCAGCGAACCATCGCGTGCCGCGGTGAGTACCAGGCCAAAGTGAAATCCCATGGATGCCGTGATCGCCCTAGTAACCAAATCTAGGGTGCCTGAAAGGTCCAGGGTCGAGCCAAGGGCGTTAGTGATCGCGTGCAACGCGCTCATCTCTGCCAAGTGTCTTTCCAGTTCTTCGCTTTTCTGCCTAACCTCTTTCGTGCGAGCCAAATAAAGTTGCAAACTTAAACGGGACATGGCCAGCGGCACGAGGAAAATGGTTAAGCCGAGAAGGCCGAGGCTCTTGAATGCTAGAGCCATGCCAAGTCCGACGAGACCCATGGCGAAGTGGCTGGCGGCGAGCCAATCGAAGTGGGAAAGAAGTGCCTTGACCACCTGTTGGCCGCTGGCAAGCGAAATCGCGGCGGAGAGGGACGCGATGTTGAGGGCGTAGTAGACCGCTGTCGCGGCGAGCGCGGGAAGAATGAGCGTCGAAACGCTTATTTGCTGCAGCGAACCGCCGAGCAGGTTAAACGTCGATCCCGATAGGTAGCCGCAGAGCGCTAGTATCGACACGTTAAAGATGATTTTCTCCAGTCGGCGCTGCCGCTTGGTGACTGCGTCGGCCAGCGAAGCAAGGGCTGCCAACACGCTCGCGGCAGCCGGCCCGAAGAGCAGCGCAGAGGCAAAAATGACGGCGAATCCCACCGTGACCTTGCTGTGGACCTGAGAGATTCTCACAGGCATCATCTCCGCGGCCATGGCGAGGAGGGCGAACAGGATCACCTGAGGCGTGAAGCTGCTTCGCAAAGTCACCGCGGCGACGAGGAGGACGATCACAGCCAGACCGGCGATGGTCGCGATGTAAAGGCTCAATAACAAGGGCAAGCCAAACAGGGTAAGACGGTGCTTTCCGGTATCGTTGTCGCCGTTGGAGGCGCTGTGGACGTCAGTCTTGGGTTCTTCCCTCGCCGGTGTGCGCAACGCCATGGCCAATACCGGTTCGACGGGCGGCTCATAAAGCGGCAGGTCGTCGACTACCGTCGCGAGGGCATGTACGTCGGCATTCTGGAAGAACTCTTTGCCTTGACTTTTCACCAGTCGTTGAAAGGCAGCAACTACCGTGGGATCAAACTGGGTGCCCCGGCAACGCTCGACCTCCTCGAGAACCCATTCGAACGAGCTCGCTCGCCTATATAGTCGTTCGGAGAGCATGGTATCGAGGGCATCGGCCAGAGCGATGATTCTGGCCCCTACCGGCGACTGCTCTCCGGACCACCCATGGGGATACCCCTTGCCATCCCATCGCTCATGATGGCATTCGATTAAAGAGGCGATACTGCGCATTTGCGGCATACGGCGCAAGATTTCGGCGCCCAGCTTAGAATGTTGCTTCAACCGGGCATACTCATTAGAGGAGAGCGGCCCGGGTTTTCTTAGAGTGTCGCTGCTGATGCCGATCTTCCCCAGATCGTGAAGCAAGCCGGCCCTGCGGATGAGGTCGATCTCCTCTTTCGGCAGTGCCATTTCCTTGGCAATCGCCGAGGCATAAGCAGCCACCTTCGCGCTATGTCCGTAGACCTGTGAATCTTTCACGTCGACGGTGGAGGCCAGCATGCCGATGAGATTGTGGTTCATGGCATTCAGCGCCTCGTTGGCGGTCTTGAGGTTGGCCATCTGTCCCCTGGTTTGGCGTACGTAGAGAAAGAAACTGCAAAAAGTGGCCAGGATCGGGACGAGAAGAATGGCAAAAACCTTACTGGGGCTCAATAAACTTTCGGTCAAGCTGATGACCAGGAGTGCAGACCCGACAACTCCCACCATTATCCCATAGATCCTGGTCACACGGTTCAGGCTTTCCATGGTCAAGTAGGCCTCCATGCCCTCTCGGGTGCCACAGGGCATGAAAACGCCGCCCCACCCCTGCAAGAGTAGAATTGTTGGTGATGTTGCCTGCGAAGCAGGCAACATCACCAACAATTCTACGATAGTTGCGCCCCGCTGGGGCGCAGGGCATGGGTATTTTCATACCAGATTTGTAGCGAGTATATGGCCGCCAAGAGGTGACGTCAATCACTTATGGTTGCAGTTTCGTATCGACTATCTGATTACATCCTGACCTGCAAGGAGTTCTTTCCGGACGACCAGCTTGCCGTAGAGTTTCGCCATCGCAGTTGGTTGGAAGAAGAAAACCGGTACAAAACCTTGGAGTTACTGCGGGAGGCTGGTCTGAGCTACGTTATTGTGGACGAGCCTCAGGTCGGCAGCGGCTCTGTACCAGCGGTGTTGGCCGTGACCAACCCAGAGCTGGCCATCGTGCGATTCCATGGCCGCAACGTACGGACCTGGTATAAGAAGGGTCTAGTGAGTAGCGGCGAGCGCTTCAAGTATCTCTACCCTCGTTCCGAGTTAGCGGAGTGGGTGCCCAAGGTCCACGAGCTAGAGAAGGAGGCCAAGGAGATCCATCTCCTGATGAACAACAACTACGGCAACTACGCCGTGATCAATGCGCGGGACATGGAGGAGTTGCTTGGCCAAAGGGTAGATCTGCCACCCCTTCAACCGACTATGGAAATCGCTTAGTGGCTAAGTCAGAGGCAAGGAAAAAGAGAAACGGCTGCCAATTCCTTCGGCACTTTCTACCCAGATCCGGCCACCGTGGGCCTCCACGATCGCCTTGCAGATATAGAGCCCCAGTCCGCTCCCCTTGAGCCCAAGGCTGATTGCCGTTTTGGCGCGGTAGAAGCGCTCGAAGAGGCGGTCGAGGTCGGCTTGGGAGATGCCGATCCCCTGGTCTGCCACAGTGACGACTGACTCATCCGCCTCGCGGTGCAGCGAGACCCGAATCTCACCCCCAGTTGTGGCCTCCTTCGGGATGGCCGAGGGGACCCCGTCAGTGTGGTCTACAGCATTCGAGACATTACCCTCCGCAAAGAGATCGACCAGATGAAGGACGAGTTCATCTCCGTCGCCTCTCACGATTTGAAGTCGCCGATCACTTCGATCAAGGGTTATGCCCAACTGGCCCTTCGCCGGTTGCAGAGCGCCAGCCTTGAACAAGTGCACGAAAGCCTCGCGATGGTCAACAAGCAAGCTGATAATCTCGTCAGGTTGATCAACACCCTCCTCGACGTCTCCCAGATTCAGGCCGGTCGTCTGGAGTTGTCGCCCGAATCATTAGATCTCGGCGCCTTGATTGTCGATATGGGCGAACGTTTGCAAGTGACCACCGACAAACATCAGATCGTCGTCGATGAGCCGGCGGAGCGAATAATCTGGTTGTGGGACCGTGGTCGATTGGAGCAAGTGATCAATAACCTCGTCGGCAACGCCATCAAGTATTCTCCGTCTGGGGGTGAGATTCGGGTCTCGCTGCACCGCGAGGC
>JAMDCE010000333.1 GCA_023489135.1 Chloroflexota bacterium | reverse complement strand
TGCAGGCTGAAGCTGTCATCAATTATCTCGACAAGAAACTGGGCAAGAAGAACATCGCCATTCTGCACGACGCGAACCCTTATGGTACCTTCGGCCAGCAGGTCGTGAAGGCCACGGCCGAGAAGAGGGGCATGAAAGTAACCACGATAGAGAAGTATGGCGGCGAGGACCGCGATGTGACGCCGCAGCTCACCAAGATCAAGAACTCCGGGGCTGACGCAATGGTTATCTGGGGCGTGAACCCAGTGCCCGGTATCGCCGTCAAACAACTGCGACAGCTCGGGTCGACCATTCCTGTTGCCGGTTCCGACGCATTCTACAGTCCAGTTTTCATTGAGACGGCTGGTAGTGAAGCCGCCGAGGGAACGGTTAGTGTGACCGCTCTTAATACGGATACTCCTGATGCCGAACAAGCGGCTCTGCTGACTCCATACAAAGCCAAGTACAATGCCGTTCCGCCGCCATTCGCGGCCTTTGCCTGGGATGGGATCAACCTGTTCAAGGCAGCCATCGAGAAATCTGGCGGAAAGACGGACTCGGATTCGATTGTCCAGGGTCTCTTGGCAATCAAGGGGTTCAAAGGCGCTATGGGCACGCGCAACTTCACCGAGCAAGATCATAATGGGCTATCGGCTGATTCCCTTACGATCGCGCAGGTGAAGGGCGGAAAATGGGTGATGCTGCCCAAGTGAGGTGGCCGAGTGTCTGATTACCTTCAGCTCGTATTCGCCGGACTTACTATGGGTAGTATCTATGCGCTTGTAGCGCTGGGATATCACGTAATCCTGGCTGCGACGCGCGTGATAAACTTCGCTCAGGGTGACCAGGTCGTTTTGGGCGGCCTGGTCGCCCTGACCCTTCTGACCACTCTGCAAATGCCGATATGGGTGGTGTTATTGGGAACAGTGCTGGTTGGCATCGCCCTTGGCTTTTGTTACGAGCGATTGGTGTTTAGACCCACATACAAGATTGGCGAAGTAGCGACCATTATCGCCACCATAGGCATCTCCCTTTTCTTGTTCCACGGTCAGGGGATCGCCTGGAAGCGAGAAGCTCAGGCGTTCCCGTCTTTCACAGGCCAGCAGAACGATGTCATCGACGTTCTGGGTGCGAAACTGGTTGTTCAGAGCCTCTGGGTATTTGCGCTAGTTGGCATCACTCTGATACTTCTCTACTTTTTCTTCCAGCGAACGCTCTACGGCAAAGCGATCAAGGCATCGGCCACTAATGAGCTTGCTGCGCAGCTGGTAGGAATCAATCCCAACCACATGAAGGCATATTCGGTCGCCCTGGCCTCGGGCCTGGCCGCGTTGGCGGGAGTGATGATTGCGCCCTTCACTATGGCCGGCGGGGCGATAGCTATGTTTATTGGGATAAAAGGTTTTGCCGGGGCAGTGGTCGGTGGTTTGGACAGCCCCGTGGGCGTCGTGGTAGGTGGCCTCGTCGTCGGCCTCGTCGAGGCTTTTGCTGCCGGACTGCTGGCGTCGGGCTACCGGGATCCTGTAGTCTTTTCCCTTCTTTTGTTCATGTTGTTAGTGCGACCATCAGGCCTTTTCGGCAGCGCGTTCAAGGGGAGGGCATAAGGTCGTGGTAAGTCGTAGTTCTTTTGTTGCGTTCGCAGCTATATTGCTGGTTGCCGGAGTGCTCGGCTTGATCCTGGATAACGCCTATCTCCTCAGAATTGGCACTTACTCTGCTATATACTCCATCGTCGCCATCGGCCTTAACTTGCTGTTTGGCAACGCCGGACAGATTTCGCTGGGCCACGGTGGATTCTTCGCCATCGGCGCGTACGGCGCGGCGGTCCTGATGAAGAACTTTCACTTGCCATTTCTGGCGGCGCTCATCCTGGCAGCCATGATAGCGGGCCTGGTAGGGGTCTTGATTGGCTACATCGCGCTACGCTTGAAGGGCCATTACCTGGCGATGGCTACGCTGGCGTTCGCAATGATCGTATTTGGGCTTCTGGTCGAGCTGGATTACTTTGGTAGCACCGCTGGCATCACCGGCATTCCGCCTATTTCCTTATTCGGCCACGATTTCGTCGACGCCCGAGGCATCTATCTCTTCGCGTGGGGAATGGTCGGGCTGGTCTATCTGGTCTCGTTGAGTTTGCTCTCGTCAAGGGTCGGTCGGGCGTTGATGGCCATCCGTGGAGATGATCTGGCGGCTGAGACTCTGGGCATCGACGTGGCCCGCTACAAAATCCAGGTGTTCGCCGTTAGCGCTTTGTTCACTGGTATTGCCGGGGCGATTTACGCTTCATATATGGCATTGATCAACCCCTTTAGCTTCAACCCTGAACTCTCCATCAATTTGTTACTGATGGTCGTCGTTGGAGGTTTGGGAAGCATCCCTGGCTCCGTTCTGGGAGTGGCCGTTCTTCAAGTGTTGCCGGAGTTTGGACGCCAATGGGAGAATTTTCGACTGGCCGGCTACGGAATACTGCTGGTGCTGCTGGTCATCTTTGCCCCTGGTGGGATAGCCGGGCTGCTAGGATTGCTCTTTCGATTTCTGGGCAACACGTTTCGATCGGGTAAGAAAGTACCGCTGAGGGAGGAGCCGACGTATGCAGACAGATAAGAAAATTGCGCTGCACGTCGAGGGCCTCTCCAAGCACTTTGGCGGCTTGGCTGCCGTAGACGACGTAAGCTTTACCGTGCCTGAAGGTTCGATAAAAACCATCATCGGCCCGAACGGGGCCGGCAAGACGACGACGTTCAACCTGTTAACTGGCGTCGATGCGCCTGATGCTGGAAAGATAGTTTTTGGCGACCACGATATCAGCCGTATGTCGGCGCACGGAATATGTCAGCTGGGGATGGTTCGTACCTACCAGAGCATTCGCCTTTTCCAGGATATGACTGTTCTACAGAATGTGATGGTCGGGCACCATTGCCGTACTAAGTCCGATTTTCTCTTGTCCATCCTCAAGCTGCCGTTCACGAGGGCGGAGGAGCGCAGAATCGTGGAGCGTTCGCGTGAGTTGTTGGCTTACATGCACCTGGAAGGTAGGGCGAACGAGTTTGCCAAGAACCTTCCTTACGGCCAACAGCGTCGGCTGGAAATAGCCAGAGCGCTGGCCACGGAGCCGAAGATGTTGCTTCTCGACGAGCCGGCCGCCGGGCTCAACATGAGTGAAACGGTGGCGATGGCGGAGGAGATCGCCAGGATCAGGGAGCTTGGCGTAACCGTGCTGCTGATAGAGCACCGCATGGGGCTGGTTATGGACATCTCCGACGAGATTCTCGTGCTGCAATTTGGACGACAAATAGCCGATGGCACGCCCGCTCAAATCCAGGCCGATCCCATCGTCATCGAAGCTTATCTAGGAAAGGAGAACTGAGATTCTTAAAGTAAGTGATCTTTCGTTTTCCTATGGCCGAATACGTGCGCTTGATAGTGTGACGTTGGAAGTCAACCCTGGCGAGATCGTCACCATAATTGGTGCCAACGGCGCTGGCAAGACCACCCTCCTGAGAGCTATCTCGGGCGTATATCGTCCTCAACGAGGCACGATTTCGTTTGAAAACCGAGATATCGCCGGTTGGGCGCCGGACAAGATCGTCGGACTCGGGATCAGCCAGGTTCCCGAAGGTCGACAAGTGTTCGTTCAGCAGTCGGTAGCAGTTAATCTGGAGCTCGGCGCCTTCCCCCGGCGCAGGCAACCCCAA
>JAMDCE010000158.1 GCA_023489135.1 Chloroflexota bacterium | reverse complement strand
CGCAGTGCTACTTATTCCCAGCGTATGAGCGATGTGGTGAATCTCCAGCCAGCGTGCAGCGCTGGTCTTGCGAGGGCAAACAAGGCTGCGCACGCGAGAGGAAAAGACCTCGGCTCCTCCCCCGGTCAGGGAACCGAGCCCTGCATCTTTGAGGAGACGCAGTACTTCCTCGGCAGACAAGCTGCTGATCTGACAGAAGTGGTCGATCTCCACGGCGGTAAATGCCTTGATATGCACGTTGGGCATCGCAACCTTGAGCCGGCGCACCACCTCCAAGTAGTAGTTGAAGGGAAGCGTCGGATGCAGGCTGTTGACGACGTGCAACTCGGTCACACCGACGGGTGCGCTATCAATGGCTTTTCCCACCGCCTCATCGACGCTCAGAGTGTAGGCATCTGGCTGCCCTTCTCTCCGCGCAAAGGAGCAGAAGGCGCAGGTGCCAACGCAGACGTTGGTCAGGTTGAGGTGGCGGTTGATGTTAAAGAAAACGTAATCGCCGCTCTTGCGCTGCTGAGCAAGCCTTGCCAGGCGTCCCAACAGGGGTAGATTATCGCACTCAAAAAGGGCAATCCCTTCTTCTGCAGATAGGCGCTCGCCGGTATCCACCTTGTGCTCGATGTCCGCCAGCCGTGTTCTGGTCACAGCCATTACGAACCTCCATTAAACTTTCAGGACACGAACTCGATTCGGTCCACTCCAGGGACGATGCCACACTCCTGCCCACGACGAAGCAGCAGATCAATGCTCCTCTGTCCTTCTGGCCCCAAGTCCAGGGTTAGGTCGTTGACGTACATGCCGACGAAGCGATCAGCCATGCTCACCTCCAACCCGCGGCCAAAGCGAAGGGCGTAGTCCAGAGCTTCCTGGCGATGCTCCAGCGCATAATCAATGCTCGCTCGCAGAATGCCCGAAACGCGAGCCATCATCTCGCTCCCCAGGTTCTTTCTCACAACGTTCACTCCCAGTGGCAAAGGAAGGCAGGTCTCCTCCTGCCACCACTCTCCCAGGTCCAGCACCTTGCACAGCCCCAGGGACGTGTGGGTGAGCTGCCCCTCGTGGATGAGCAATCCGGCCTCGGCCAGCCCCTCCCGCACCGCATCCATGACGCGGTCGAACGGCACGACCACCGGCTCGAACTCAGGCAGGCGCAAGCGCAAGGTCAGAAAGGCGCTGGTAAGGAGGCCAGGGACGGCTATCCGCCTTCCCGCCAGTTTGTCAATCGGAATAGCCTCCCGGGCAACTACCATTGGGCCGTAGTTTCTGCCGAAGCTACCGCCGTGGGTTAGTATGGCATAATGAGCGTGGACATAGGCGAAAGCGTGCACGGAGATCGCGCTGATTTCGAGCCTGCCCTCCTCTGCCCAATGGTTGAGTGTCTCGATATCGGCCAGGACGTGCTCGAAGGTCAGCCCTTGGGTATCGATCTTCCCCTCAGCTAGCGCGTAGAACATGAAGGCATCGTCGGCGTCGGGGCTGTGCCCCAAACGCAACAGTTGACTTCCCATGACAACTCCTATCAAGAATGTAGTAGCTCAGGATTGGTGCTCGATTGTTCCGTTGAGATATCGGCTCTGGGGAACGCCAATGCTGCGCAGCAGCAAGATCCGCAGTGTGGGCAACGCCTGCTCCAGAGGCTCGGGCTGGCCTGTATAGAGCCAGCGTATCACCACTTCGCTAATGGCGCCCAGCCAGACGTAGGCAGCTATCTCGGTGTCGACAGGTGGAATATCACCATCCTCCACCGCTCTGTCCAGATGGCCCTTGATGATTTGGGCGAAGCGCGCGTGTACCTCCAATAACTTGCGATCGAAAGCCTGGCCGAGGCCGACAGCTTCCACCAACAAGAGCTTGGCCAGCTTTCGGTGCTCGGCGAAGGTCTGCAGAACAGTGCAAATAGCTGCGTCCACCTTGTTGACGCCGCCGTGTCGACCAGCGATGGCCGCCTCAACCTGCTGCGCCAGGAGCTTGGATAGCTGGTCCACCAGCGCAAGGAAAATACCCTGCTTATTGGGGAAATGAAAGTAGAAAGAGCCCTTTGAGGTATCAGAGGCACGAACGATGTCGTCCACGATAGCACCATGGTATCCCTTCTGGGCAAAGACCTCCATCGCCGCTTCAAGGATGCGCTCTCTCGTCGAGCCCATGGGCTGCTCATCGCTATCCTTCTCGTGGTTCCGCACTGCACGATTTCTGCGCCACATCAGCCGACCACCTCCAGGCGTTTGGGTCACTAGACCGACGCGTCGGTCTAGTGCGCTGATTATACTTTGGCTTCTGCACGCTGTCAAGCGTTTGATTGCCGAGACTCGAGCCTAAAGTGTGTTGGCAAGTTTAGGAGCGGTCACCATTAGATCCCAATCCATTCCCGTCAGAACGTTGCCATTTCGGGGCCAGCACGCTACATCACTCTCCACAACCACCCACCACGAGGTCCCTTTATGATGAAGTTTCAAAAGTAAACTAAGCGAAAAGGACCTGGGACGTTCGTCGCAGGGCGTCAATTCCGCGCACCTCTGTCTCGAAAAGTGGCACAATTGCCCTGACTTTGTTCCCAAACAACTTCTCGATCGTTCCCATGTGCTCCATCTGCATTGCCGCACGGTTTCTCACGAATTCTGCGACGTCGCTAGTAATCACCCGTTGGTCGATGAGGCCATTCACGATAACTCCGCCGACTGGAATGCCGAAATCTGTGAACCAGCTGATGAACCTGGTGATAACGGCGATAGGCAGCGCTTCTGGCAATGTCACGAAGAAAAACGCCGTCTTTTCCGCATCGGTTAACAAGGTCCTGGCGTGCCCTATGCGCTCACGAAAGCGGAGAAGATAGTCCAGAAGCGGATCCTTTTCTTCCTTCTTGCTGAATGATAGCAGTTGTCGCAATGACTTTGCTTCCTCTCGACTCTTCAGCATCTTATCGACCCAGAGTGAGTACACTTTGGACATACCTAGCAGGCGACGAGCATTGGCGGTAGGCGCAGTATCGAATACGTAGATGTCGTACTCGTCGCGGAACATGAGGTCAATCATATTTTCGAACATTGCCGACTCTTCGAAGGCAGGGTTCATAGTTGCCGACTCTACAAATTCGTCTGCCTTCGTAGAGATGTCCGCGAATCGCAGGAACCAACTGATCTTCTCTCTGATCTCTCGCTTTGACCTCTCGATAGTATCCTTCGTGTCAATTTCGTAGGCGTAGAAATTCTTGTCACCGCCAACCTGGGTAGGTTTGCCGAAGACGTTAATGTCGAGCAGACTACTCAGGCTGTGCACAGGATTGGTTGAGGCCAGGAGGGTCCGCCTGCCTTGCTGAGCAAAGCACGTGGCTGCCACGCCGGCCATGACCGTCTTGCCGACGCCGCCTTTGCCTCCGAAAAAGACGTATTTCAGACCGGGATGATCTTTGACGAACTCCCGCATGTTTGTCTCTATTGTTACCACTACTTCGCCTCCCAATCACCGAACATCAGCTTGGCCAGCTTCTCAATCATCGGCAGCCCGGTTACGTCTCGTTCGAGTTCAGGGATATACGCCAGCACTTCGTTGCCGAAAGTCCGCTTGATCTCTTCAAGGTAGTTATTCTGCATCTTGATCCGGTTGCGCAAGTAATCGGGAATCGAATCGTCAAGTAGGCTCTGAGGTATCACGCGGTTCACCACGTAGCCGCTGAGAGGCACC
>JAMDCE010000586.1 GCA_023489135.1 Chloroflexota bacterium | reverse complement strand
GGACGCGTCGCCAGCGTTCTCAACGCAGAGGCTGTGATCACGACCGCGTCGGACACAAACCGCCCTCTGATCATCGGGGTAGGCTGCCGGAGCGGAGCTAAGAAGGAAAGCATTGTGTCGGCCATAGACGATTGCCTCGCTCAGGTTGGGCGTGATCGTGAAGAGGTAAGACTACTGGCCTCGGTTGACATAAAAGCCTCAGAGGCAGGTTTACTTCAGGCCGCCGCCGAGATGAGGGTGCCGATCCGCTTTGTGAGCCTGGATTCTATTGCTGCCTTTGGTGGAGACTATACCCGGTCCCAATATGTGACGGATTCCATCGGGGTGGCTGGCGTCTGCGAACCCGCGGCGCTGATCTCGGGACGCAAGGCCAGGTTGATTCTGCCGAAGACGAAGTTTCCCGGAATCACCGTGGCTATAGCGGAAGAGGCAACCGGCGCCGAAGGCCAAAGGGTTGAGGTCGCGGTGGCGGCCAATTTTGAATCAGATCGGCCGGACGTAGGCCACGACCCTGGTCAGGGTGACGGGCGGCAAGGAAAGATCTACGTGGTGGGAATCGGTCCTGGCGATCTCGATCAAATGAGCCCGGCGGCCGAAGAAGCGATACGGCGGTCCAGCGTGATCGTCGGCTATAGGAGTTATCTTCGCCTCGTGGAACCCTTGCTCGATGGCAGGAAGGTGATCTCCAGCGGGATGCGACATGAGGTCGAGCGAGGGAAAGCGGCGTTGGGCGAGGCTCGACGGGGAGAGCGAGTCGCGGTAATCAGCAGCGGCGACCCGGGAGTCTATGGAATGGCCGGCGTCGTCCTGGAGTTGCTGGGCAATGACTCTTCAGTGTCCGTGGAAGTGATCCCAGGAATCTCGGCCTCTTTGGCCGCGGCCGCGGCGCTGGGTGCGCCGCTGATGCACGACTTCGCCACCATAAGCTTGAGCGATTTGCTGACTCCCTGGCAAGACATAGTCAGACGGCTGGATCTCGCGGCGGAGGCCGATTTCGTTATCGCCCTCTACAATCCTCGCAGCGTCGGGCGACCGGACCTCCTGGCCGAGGCCCTGGGGATAATCGGGCGCCATCGAGATCAGGGTACGCCCGTCGGCATCGTCCGGCAAGCCAGGCGTGGAGACCAGCAAGTAAGCATTTCTCCTCTCGGCCAGGTGGATAGTTCGTCGGTCGACATGCTGACCACTCTGATCGTGGGCAATTCCAGGACCAAGGTGGTGGGTGCCCGGATGGTCACTCCGAGAGGTTACGCTCTGGAGGATTGCCGACAGTGAAGAGCCACGCGGGTCAGGAACCCAGGTCCGCTATCTCTGGACCGCGCGTCCTGGTGATTTCGGGAACCAGGGAAGGGAGAGAGATCAGCGCCCTGTTGAGCGGAGAAGGTTACGTGCCCCTCACCTCGACGGTCACAGACTACGGCGCCCAACTGGTCAGAGAGTCCTGCTCCGATGCTGAGATCTATGTTGGAGCGCTCGAGGCGCAGCAGATGGCCCATCTTTGCCAGGAAAGAAGGGTTGACCTGGTGATAGACGCCAGTCATCCGTATGCTGTTCAGGTCACTCGCAACGCCGCGACAACCTGCCGGAAGGCGAAGATCCCGTATCTTCGCTACGACCGTCCTACCATCGCTCTCGATCATCCCCTGATCTACCCGGTGCTTGATTATCGTGAGGCCGCTGAAAAAGCCGTGAAATTGGCCGGGGGCCAGGGCGCCGTTTTCTCGACCATAGGCGCAAACAGGCTGGCTCCACTGGTGGAAATAGCGCGAGCGGCCTCGGTGCGACTGGTGGTGAGGGTGCTGCCGCAGGTCGAAAGCCTGGAGCGGTGTTTGCGGCTAGGGATTCAGCCCAGGGAAATAGTGGCTTTGCAGGGACCATTTAGCTACGAGCTCAATAAGATCTTGCTGCGGGATTATCAGGCCGCGGCCTTAGTTACCAAAGACGGTGGAAGCGTTGGAGGTGCTGACACCAAGATCAAGGCGTCCCTAGATCTCAAAGTGCCGGTCGTCTTGATCGCCCGACCAGCACCAGCCGGTGGCGAAGCGGTGGCGAGCTATGGGGATCTCCTCGCCAGAGTCAAGAAGTCGCTGAGCGAGGTGATGAGCCTTGGCTAATCGGATAATCTCGATCCCCCGGATATTGGTTGCGGGAGCGGCGAGTGGCGTCGGTAAGACGACTATCGCCACCGGGATCATGGCCGCCCTCGGGAGGCGTGGCCTCCGCGTTCAGGGCTATAAAGTCGGACCCGACTACATCGACCCAACCTATCATACCCTGGCCACGGGTGTGCCTTCGCGAAACCTGGATAGTTGGATGCTTTCGTCAAAAGCAATGCTGGAGGTCTTTGCCAGAGCGGCCGAGAAAGCGGACATCGCCGTGATAGAAGGGGTGATGGGACTCTTTGACGGGCACGGAGATGCCGGTGGCGCCGGAAGCTCGGCCGAGGTGGCCAAAACGCTGCAGGCCCCCGTCGTGCTCATCCTCGACGTCGGAAAAGCGGCGCAAAGCGCTGGTGCCATGGCGCTGGGTTACAGAGATTTCGATCCGGCGCTGACCTTAGTCGGGGTCATTCTCAACCGGACAGGAAGTCAGCGCCACTTCCGTTTGGCCAAAGAAGCGGTGGAAGCGCGCACCGGCCTGCCCGTTGTTGGTTGCCTACCCAAGAATAAGGATCTCGAACGTCCGGAGCGCCATCTGGGTCTGGTTCCAACGGTTGAGCAGGAGGAGTTGGACGCGTTCTCGGCCCACCTGGCTGACCAAGTCGCCAGCACGGTGGACCTGGATCTGCTGTTGGACCTGGCCCGCTCGGCTCAGCCCTTAGAATGCCAGAAGACATGCCTCTTCGCTCAGAATCAGGAAGTGGATTCGGTGAGGGTCGGCGTAGCTAGGGACGAGGCCTTCAGTTTCTATTACCAGGACAACCTGGATCTTCTGGCCTCGCATGGGGCGGAGATCGTCTATCTCAGCCCGCTGCACGACGAGTCGCTACCGTCGGACCTGGCAGGGCTCTACCTGGGCGGTGGATTTCCGGAGGTGTACGCCGAAAACCTGGCCTCGAACCAGCGTTTACTCAGCGATGTCAGAAGTGCTATAGAAAACGGCCTACCTACCTACGCGGAATGTGGTGGACTGATGTACCTGTGTGAGGGACTCGTGGACTTTGACGGCCGTACCTTTGAATTGGTCGGCGCACTCCCACACTGGTGCGAGATGAAGGGGCAGCGGGCGATGGTGGGCTACGTCACGCTGCAGGTTACCAGGCATACGATTTTGGCCGAAAAAGGCGCCGTGCTGCGCGGGCACGAATTCCACTGGTCTCAGTTGAAAGACGGCCCCCCCGCCGACGCTCCTTACCAGGTGCTGAGCCCGATCTCTCGGCCGGAGGGCCTGGCAAGGGGAAATCTGCTGGCCTCCTACGTTCACCTGCACTTTGGCAGCGAGGCGAGCCTGGCCGGCAATTTCGTCGCCGCCTGCCGAGAATGGAGGCAATCCCACGCAGGAGCCGGCGTGGCGGTAGACTCAACGGGGGACATCGACGCGAGCAGGCTCAGACCCGGCGTCGGGGTGAAATGATCTTCCTGCCTTTTCTTTCGAATCGAGTGGGTATTGTCGAGAGTCTTGTGGTGCTCCTGCTGGCCCTGGCCTTTGACCTATTGTTAGGCGAATTTCCGTCCCGGCT
>JAMDCE010000189.1:360-3686 GCA_023489135.1 Chloroflexota bacterium | reverse complement strand
TGTCGTGGACCGCGACGGTGCCTCACGCAGCCGACTGGTTTGCTCTGCACTTCACCTCAGTAGAGGTGAACGAAGGGATGAAGTCGTTCGTGGAGAAGAGGCCCACGGATTACATGAAGCTGCGCACCCTGGCGGCCGAAGGGAAGTCTAGCGAGTACGTGTGGGGTCCTTACAGCCTGAATTGCCCCAACTGCGGCGCCAAGGACATGCCGGCTGAGTTCAAGCACTGCGGAGTGTGCGGGGCCAAACTGGTCGGGTAACAGGCGTTTACAGCCACGAAGCGTGCTCACGAAGCGTGCTCACGAAGCGTGCTCACAGGGCGAAATGAGGGCTGCCTTCAACAGCCTGGCGACGAGCTCGAGAGCGCTACTGGGAACCGGACTGAAGATTACAGAAGCACAGCGGCAGGCCAATAAGCCTGCCGCTGCCTATCACGATTAGAGCGGGCTTTTGACCTGGCGTGACATCGGCTGGCTGAGCGGCGCCTGGACCGTGCCAGGTCCCCGGCTCACGGGCGTCGTGGTCTCGATCAGCCGGCTCGCTTTTTCGTGGGGCCTGTGTTGCAGCAGGCTCATTCACGATTCAATTGGTTGGACAGGGAGGGACACAGAATGAGCGAGAGCGAAGTGGCAGTGAAGGTCACCATCCGTGCGATGCGGGCGAGTGACGTGCAGTCGATTATCGAGGTTGACCGCAAGATAACTGGACGGGAGAGGTCGGTCACCTGGCACAAGCGGGTTGAAACCTATCTCGCCGCGGACCCATTGATAAGCCGCGTGGCCGAAGTCGACGGCAAGGTCGTGGGGTTTATCATTGGCGACATTAAGGGCTGGGAGTACGGAGTCCCGGAGTCCGGATGGATGGAGATCACGGGGGTTGATCCTGAGTATCAGCGGGACGGCGTAGGCCGAATGCTGGCGGAGTCGCTGCTCGACCAGTTCCGTCGATCGGGAGTGAAGAGCGTGCACACCATGGTGGAGTGGTCGGACGGAGGAATAATCGCCTATCTTCGTGCTCTTGGCTTCAAACGGAGCGAGTTCATCGACCTGGAGATGGAAGTGTAGGCATCGGCTCGAAGACCGAATCGAAGAAGACGTTGGCTTTTTTCGCCAGCAGACGGTGATACTCTCGGAACAGAGTGGCAGCCTCGCCGCCGAGCCATCCCTCTGGAAGCAGCTCGACCGGCAGTTCGGGATCGATGAATGGGAACTTCCGATATTCGTGGATCAGCATGAAGCGCTCGACAAAGCACTCGCTGGCTTCGATACCCTGGCCCGCAATGAGGCGCTGGCGATGAGCCTCGAATCGAGGCCTGTACTTGACGATGAAGGTTTCGTATTGCCTGTTGATCGAGGCCAGGTCCCAGCAGCGCTTCACCAGCGCGTCGCCGTCGGAGAAACCGATGTGGCTGGCCACGAAGATTTCCACGTGCTTGTCTACGCCCAGGCGGTGAACCAGGCCCTTGACTTCATCACGCGTATCATGAGGGCACATCCAGGTGGCGTTGCTGAGCATACCATATCCCAACCAGGCCAGTTCTTTGCGCAGAAGGTTTCTGACGTCGCGCATGTTCTCAGGGATCGAGTAGGTAAGCACGTACCACTTCCCGTCCCATTGCTCCTGCCGGCCGTAGTAGATGAGCTTAGCCCCCTCGCTCAACAACCGCTTGCCCTTGTCAGTCAGCGAGTAGTAGCTCTTGTTGCCGATCCTCTTGACCTGCAGCCAGCCTTTCTGCGACATTCGCGAAAGAGCCGATCGGATGGCTTGCTCTGACAGGCCAAACTCGGCGAACAGCTTTATCAGGGTCCCGACCCAGATTTCACCACCCCGCGGGAGAATGTAATCCCCGTATAGCGTGAATAGCATTGACTGGGGTCTCACGGCTGAACTCTTGCCTAACAACATCTCTCACAAAACGTCACTGGAACATATCGCAAAATCGTATGTCGTCACAAGTACGACATTTGAATAATAGCCTTAACCGGACGTGCTGTCAAGAGCGAAGAAGCGCAGCTTGATTAAACGCCCCTTTCCTGTTATTATGCGAGCGCCCACGAACCCTGTCGGAGATGATGAATATGATCTTTGATTCCCATATCCATCTGGCTACCCTGGAGTCTATGGCGGCCTATAACGCGCCATTCCAGTCCTGCGCTGCGCTCTATGCCAAGTCTCCTATTTCGGATTACTATGGGCGGCCGGACCTCTGCGTTCCTGTAGAGGATATGGTTAGCCATCTGCGGGAATGCGGCATAGAGGGCGCTGTGATCGCAAACGTCGACGCCAGCTTTCGCTGGAAGACCAGATTCAGCAACGAGCAGATGGCGGAAGCACTCGCCCCGTACCGCGATTTCTTTAAGCTGTTCGCCAGCGTCGATCCTCGTCACGGCAAGGACGCGGTCGCCGAGTTGCGTCGGGCGTTTGCCGAACTCGGTTGTGTTGGCTTCAAGATCCACCCGTCGTACCAGGAGGTCTATCCGAACGATCGCGAATTGATGTATCCTTTGTACGAGTTATGCGTGGAGTTCAACGCACCGGTCCTGTTTCACACGGGCTCAACTCGTCTGTATCCCGCGCCGATAAAGTACAGCCAGCCCGTGCATCTCGACGAAGTGGCCATCGACTTCCCCGCGATGAAGATGATCATGGCTCACTGGGGATGGCCGTGGGTAGATGAAGCCCTGGCAATCGTCTGGCGGAATGAGAACACCTACGTCGATCTGTCAGGGCATTTTCCCCGACATCTCCCTCCCATCGTGTGGCACTACATGCAGTTGCCCGACCTGCAGGAGAGGTTTTTCTTCGGAAGCGACTATCCGTTCTTGAAGCCAGGCAGGATACTGAAGGCGTACGAGGAGTTCGACCGGTGGCACTGTCCCCTCTGCAATAAAGTCGAGCAGTGGAAGGATGGGGTCAAGGAGAGGTTCCTGGGACAGAACTTTTTGAAAATGATCTCGAAGGAGTAATGACGATGCGCAAGATTGGCGTTGTTGGGGCCGGCCTGATGGGCTCGGAGATTGCCTACGTCATGGCCAGCCACCTGGATGCCCAGGTGATAGTCAGGGAAGTGTCTGAGGATATCATCAATCGCGGCCGAGGCATTATTGAGAGAGTGGCTAACCGGGCAGTTCAGAAAGGAAAGGCCACTGAGGAAGAGAAGGACACGTGGCTGGGACGGCTTTCTTTCACCACAGCGCTGGAGGATCTGGCTCGCTGCGAGATCGTAATCGAGGCCGTGTTCGAAAACGAGAGCCACGTCAGCGTGGTTGCCGTTGGTGATCCACTGCTTCACGCCGTTGATGATGTAATAGTCACCATCCTTCTAA
>JAMDCE010000189.1:0-350 GCA_023489135.1 Chloroflexota bacterium | reverse complement strand
GCTGGAGGATCTGGCTCGCTGCGAGATCGTAATCGAGGCCGTGTTCGAAAACGTGGAGCTAAAGAGACAGGTGTTCGCCCAGCTTGATAGCATCTGCGAATCGGCCCAATTCCTGGGCAGCAACACCTCGGGGGTCCCCATAACCCAAATCGCCGCGGCAACCAGGAACCCGAAGAGGGTAATCGGGGTTCACTTCTTCAACCCGGCGTCTATTATGAAACTGGTCGAACTCGTTCGGGGGTTGGAGACGTCCGATGAAACGCTGGCCAAGGCACGGGAATTCTGCCAGGAGGTAGGCAAGGAGACCGTCGTGGTCAAGGATTTTCCTGGATTCCTGACCACCAGGGTTG
>JAMDCE010000183.1 GCA_023489135.1 Chloroflexota bacterium | reverse complement strand
TTTGGCGCCGCAAGACAGTACCAAAGGGTTTCCTGCCTGGGAAAAAAGGACTATTGCCTGGATAACGACCCTGCGCTAGAATGGGCCATCAGCAGTCGATCCAGATCAGAGAGTGCATAATGAACAGAACCTCGTTCGCAGTGATTGCGTTTATCATCATACTGTTCCTGCTGTTTCTCGGAAGGTGGATCAGCACTACTTACACCACTGGCTTTTGATCCGTATATCGAAAACCGTTTTGAGGCGCTGGAGTCGTGACACAGTTCGATGTCAACTGGGTAGACGCTGGGATTTCTTTCCTTTTGCTAGCTGGCCTTCTTGCTGGAGCCTATCAGGGTCTGTTGCGCCAGGCGCTCCTGTTAGGATCAATCTACATCTCGACCGTGCTTGCTGCGCAGTACTATCGCTTTGTAAATGACCAGCTCTGGTACGTGTTTCCTAATAGCGATAGCGTGGCCAGGTCCTTTGCATCTCTTGCGCTGGTCTTCATCGTCGCGTTCGTTGTTCTGAACTGGATGAGCTACACGGTGCACGGCAATACCCGTCTGCCTGTCCTTTCGATAGCTGATCTCACTGGCGGAGCCGCTTTGGGACTGTTCAGTGGCTGGATCTTAGCTGTCGTTGTGGTGGCCATCGTGAACTATGGGCTCAAGGTAGATTGGATAGGAATGGAATCCACAGTCTGGTTTGCGCGCGACCAGATGAGCCGCTCCATCTTTGCCCCAGTTCTTTCCTCCGAAATACAGCGGTTCGCCGTTGCCCTGCGGCTATGGCTGCCCGCTGGCTTGCCCGCACCGTTTGCCTAGATTAACGGCAAGCATCGACAATGACACACCCCACAGAATTCGTTATAATTCCTCTAGACCATACAAGCTTGGAGACTATGTGGGACAGCGAACACTCGATATCCTTGAGCTTCCTAAGATACTGGAAAGACTTGCGCGATACGCGTCGTTTTCGGCAAGCCAGGAGATGGCGCTTAGCCTGACTCCTTCTTACGATTTCGACGAAGTGCTGCTTTTACAGCAGCAAACGGCGGAAGCAAGGAAACTGCTCGATTTGAAACCTAATATGTCCGTTGCGGCGGCGAGAGACGTGCGTGGCGTTGCTCACCGAGCCGCGCTCGGGGGAACGCTCGATCCCGCGGATCTGCTGGACGTTTCTGCGACGCTTGCTTGCGGGCGCATGCTTGCAGTCAACTTAAGCAGGCTGGGCCGACAGTTGCCATTGCTCGCCCAGATCGCCGAACGGATAGCCATTCATGAGGACATCGAGCAAGAGATCGCTCGCTGCATCACGCCACAGGGCGAGGTTGCCGATAATGCCACGCCAATACTGCGCCGGCTGCGGTCCGAGGTGAAGATCGCGCACCAGCGCCTGATGGATAGGCTGGAGTCGATGGTCAATGCTTCGACCTTGCGGCAAATCATCCAGGAGCCAATCGTCACCCAGCGCGAGGGGCGCTACGTAATCCCAATCAAGGCGGATTTCAAGGGGCAGTTCCAAGGTATAGTTCACGGGCAATCAGCCAGCGGCGCGACCGTGTTCGTCGAGCCTATAGAAACGGTCGATATGAATAACCGTTGGCGTGAGCTGCAACTGGAAGAGCAACGTGAGGTGCAGCGAATATTGCGCGGGCTCTCGGCTATGGTTGGAGCGGTGTCTGAGGATCTAAGCGAATCGGTGATGGCTCTAGCTACGATAGACCTGGCGCTGGCGAAGGCGAAATATGCCGTGGCGATGCGCGCCAGCGCGCCCAGGTTGATTCGCGGGGAGGCCCCAGCGCAAGATGCCAGCAAAAGCGCAAACGACGGCAGTCTGTTCCTCAAGATCATCAACGCCCGGCATCCACTCCTGGGTGACGAAGTCATTCCAATCACAGTAGATCTGGGTGGTAACTTCTTCATTCTCGTGATCACTGGACCAAACACCGGCGGCAAGACGGTTGCCCTAAAGACCGTGGGGCTGCTGACGCTAATGGCGCAGAGTGGCATGCAGATTCCAGCCGATGAGGGCTCGTGCCTGCGTGTCTTCAATCAGGTGTATGCGGATATCGGCGACGAGCAGAGCATCGAGCAGAGCTTGTCGACGTTCTCTTCACACGTCGTGCGCGTGATCGACGTGCTGAAAAAGGCGGATGCGGGGTCGCTGGCGTTGCTCGACGAGCTTGGCGCTGGGACAGACCCGACCGAGGGATCGGCGCTGGCGCGCGCTATCTTGGAGTACCTGATCAAGCGGCGCGTGCCCACGATTGCGACGACGCATTACTCAGAACTCAAGGCGTACGCGCACGCAACAGAGGGAGTGGAGAACGCCTGCGTCGAGTTCGATCCTGAAACTCTGGCCCCTTCCTATCGACTGACTATCGGCTTGCCCGGTAGGAGCAATGCGATTGCCATAGCCAGCAGGCTCGGCGTGCCATCACAAGTGGTCGAATGGGCTGTAAAGCATCTCGATCCTAGCGAGACGCAAGTTGATAGCCTTCTCGCTCAAATTCAGGGCGAAAGAGGCAGGATCGCCGAGGAGCGCAGCACGCTGGAACGGCTGAGGATCGAAGTCGAAGAGCGCAAGGCTGCGCTTGAGGAGCGGCTGGCGGCTGTCGAGAAGGAGCGGCAAGTCATTGTCGAGCGCGCCTGGGGAGAGGTTTATAAGGAGATAGAAGAGGTTCGCCGGCAATTGCGCGCAGCGCGGCTGGTCGCGGAGAGGGAGAAGCCTGACAAGGAAGCAATTGCCGCTGCCGTGAGCGACGTCGAGTCAGCGCAGGCGGTTGTTGAGATGAGATCTGCGGCTCAGCCGCCTCAGCCTGCCGAGCCTTCACTACCTCAAAGAGAGCTGAGGGCCGGCGATTACGTGCTAATTAAGAGCTTGAATCAGGACGGCCAGCTTGTGACGGCACCTGATAACCGTGGAGAGGCGGAGGTGCAGCTAGGTGGCTTCAAAGTCAGGGTAAGTGCGCGCGATCTCCAGCGTGTTAAGAAGAAGCCGAGCGTTCCGACCTGCTATGAAACGAGTGGCACTGAAATCCGTCTGCAAGAGCGTCCCACTCCTCCAAGGGAGATCGAAATTCGGATGTGGCGTGTTGAACAGGTTCTGCCAGTGCTGGAGCAGTACATTAACGATGCCTATCTGAGTGGGATGCCCGAGGTACGCGTTATTCACGGTAAAGGGACTGGCGTGCTTCGGCGAGTCGTCCGCGAGCAACTGGCGCAGAATCCTCTGGTTCGATCTTTCAGAACTGCCGACCTCAGAGATGGAGGCGAGGGCGTGACAGTAGTCGAACTGGCACTTTAGCTGGTGCAGGCAGAGTTTGCAGCGGCCGTTCGGCCATGTTATATTTGAATTCGTAGGCACAGAAAATGCCTATGAATAGTGTTGAATGACACGTAAGGTGTCCACAAACTCCATAAGAGGTAAGAAATGCCCAAAGGTATCGAAACGATTATCCAGATTGCGATTGCTTTGCTTGGCGCTTACGTAACAGCCTTCTGGTTCAGTCTCGTCGTCTGGACGTTTCGTGATATACAGAAGAGGAGTAAAGACGTCATCGTCCAGATTCTGGCAACGTTTCTCGTATTGTTGTTCAATCTGCCTGGCCTTCTACTTTATACCGTTCTCAGACCTCCCGAGACTCTCGCCGAGGCTTATGCTCGTTCGTTAGAGGAGGAGTCTTTAATACAGGATATCGAGGACCG
>JAMDCE010000297.1 GCA_023489135.1 Chloroflexota bacterium | reverse complement strand
CTCTGGTCTATTTGCCTGGCGAACTTGCAGCCAAAGTCCAGAGCTACATCGACAATCAAAAAGCTAAGGGCAAGGACACTTCATCTCTGGAAACTGCGCTCGCCAACTTCAAGGCAGCCGTCGCTACCGCTCAGTCCGATTACGACACCGCCAAGAGCACGCTCGACGCGAGGGCCGGCTTCGACGCTAACGGTGAAGTGACGGATATCGCGCAGGCCAGAAGCACGGTGCAGACTGCGGGCAAAGCGGAGCGGCAATTCCATCAGACAATGCGGAAAGCTACTGTGGATCTTCGAAAAGCCCTCAGGCAGTATCGCCAGGCAAATAGACCAGAGGCTGAGGGACCCAAACAGTGACGATGCGCTAGATGACCTGGAAGAAAACTTGAGGTGAACAATTGACAGGCGTCGAAATGCTCTGACCAGGTCAAAGGACGCTTACAACGACGGGCCGCCGTCAGGTATAATAGGACTCAATCCTCGGAGATTCGAGCTTCTATTTGCCTGAACTGGCGGCCCAATGCTTTTCACAGGAGGTAGGTTGTATGCGTCCGTGGCAAGCCATTGTCCCCGAGAAAGACCGCGAGATTTACGAGAATGGTGGCCTGGGCCAGCCGCAGAGCTTCGGCGGGCGGCCTGCGCTACTTATCATCGACGTGGTGGAGTCTTTCACTGGCACCCGGCCCGCCGACGTGTTGGAGGCTATCGGCGAGTACCGCACAAGCTGCGGCCAGGCGGCGTGGAATACGCTCCCTAACATCAAGAAACTGCTGGAAGAGTGCCGCTCCCGCGGCGTGCTGGTGGTTTATGCTAAGGGGGACCCGAACAACAAGTACTTCTGCGGCGAGTCCACCAAGAGATCGGAGACGCGCGAAGAGACTCTTCGCCGCCATTCGACCGCTATTCATCCCAGCGTCGCACCGCAATCCCACGAGTACGTCCTGCACAAGACGAAGGCCAGCGCGTTTTTCGGCACGCCGCTGGTTACCTACTTCAACCAGCAGAAGGTAGATAGCTTGCTGGTGTGTGGCACAAGCACCTCAGGGTGCGTGCGGGCCACGGTCGTGGAAGGCTGTTCCTACGGGTACGCTGTCTTCGTCGTTGAGGACTGCTGCTTCGACCGTTCCGAGTTCTTCCACAACGTCGCCCTGTTCGATATGAACGCCAAGTATGCTACAGTCATTACTCTAGAAGAGGCGCTGGAGAAGCTGGGCAAGGCGGGCTTCCGACAATCTAACAGATCGGAATAGGTCTTGTAATTAACATCCTGGCTTTCATCCTGCAGGTTGTTGACAACGCCTGCTGGCCGATGAAACGGTAGCCAGGGCAACTAAATGCTGGGGAGGAGTGACGATGTCAAACCTTGATCAGAGCCTGCAGCGCGAACTGGAAACCTACGCGAGGGCTAATGGCGCGGACCTGTTCGGTATCGCAGATTTGGCTCCGGCCAGGGATTTCATCATGCAGTTTGGCGGCGCTTTTCTGGCCAACTTCCCAAGGTCGATCGCGCTGGCGGTGAAGACTTCCACAACTGTAGTGGATCAGTTGCCTCACCGTAAAGACCCAGTAGAGCATCGCACGGTGTTCTACACTTACAAGGCACATTCGGCCATCATTGGCGAGCGCCTGGAGAGGATTTCCTCAGGCCTGGTTGATATGCTTGAGCGTGCTGGATACCGCGCCCTCCCTGTCTTTCGGGGAGATGCCAACGAGGAACAGCTAGCAGGCGCTTTCTCTCAGAAACTGGGAGCGCATCTGGCGGGACTGGGATGGATTGGAAAGAACTGCCTGTTCATCAGTCCTGCGCTGGGGCCGAGATTGAGGCTGGCCAACGTGCTCACAGACGCGCCACTCGCCTGCGGCGCGCCTGTGAAGGAACAATGTGGCGAGTGCCGGCTGTGCGTCGACATCTGCCCGGTGAAGGCATTTACAGGCGCATCGTTCGATCCTGCCGAGCCGCGAGAAGCCAGGTATAACGCGCACCTGTGTAAGGAATACAATCTGAAGCAACTTACTTTGATGGGTGTTCACAATCGTACCTCGCCAGGCCACGCCTGCGGCCTTTGCCTCTACGTTTGTCCATATGGCAAGAATGAAGCGTCAAGATAGTCATCCTGGCCGTACTCCACTGTTCGCTTGTCGACAGGGGAGAAATCGGCCTGGAAGAGGCCGACGAGCATTTGTGGCTGCTTGCCGGCGGAGCGCGGATAACGTCGCTGGCGTCTCCAGGACGAGCCTGGCAAACCAACGCAAGATGTGGTAACTTTTCAATATACGAACCTCTTCGGAATCGCTCGCAGGAGGTTGGTCGGGGTGGTCAGACGAAAACCTGATAGATGGTGTGGCATAACTTTAGCGGCGATCCTTGCGCTCGGGCTCGCTGCTGGCGTCCTGGGCGGGTGCGCGCGCGCGGTTGGAGAATCGCCCCCATCCGTGTCGACGACTATCGTCCCGACGGCAGCGCCGGCGGTCGAATCTGAGGGGGTGGCAGCGACGGGCGAGCCTGGCCCCGAAGGCCCTGTTGAGACGCCGGATGCCGAGCGCCCAGACCCGACTGCGATCGCTACCCCGGCGGCGACAATCTCCGAAACGGCAGGGACACAGGGGATGGTCGGCGCGCGTACACGGGTTATCGCTCTCGATCCTGGGCATGGCGGACCTGAGGTAGGAGCGGGCGCCGCAGGACTGGCGGAGAAAGACGTCAACCTGGAGATCGCGCTGAAGCTGGCCGCCCTTCTGCGTGCCGAAGGTTATCGAGTCGTGCTGACGCGGGACACAGATAGGGCAGTGAGTCCTGAGTACAAGGGTGGTGGCTATCCAGGTGGAGTGGTGAAGGACTTACAGGCACGAGTCGACATCGCCAACGCCGCATCGGCCGACCTCTTCATCTCAATCCATAATAACGGCAGCGGTGACCCGAGTCAGTCCGGGACGGAGGTCTGGTACGATCCGGGGCGGAGCTTCGGCGACCGAAACAAGACACTGGCGGAGCTCGTCGAGGAGTCGGTGGTCAAGCGAATTCGGGCTCTTGGCTATCCGGTTGAGGAGCGTGGCATTAAGGATGACACCACCTTCCGAATCTTCCAGGGCAGGGCCTACAACATCTACGTCCTGGGAGCCGGATCTGGCGCGCGCCCGCACGTCCCAACGCAAATGCCGGGAGTGCTTGGCGAAACGCTCTTCCTCAGCAATGCTGGAGACGTGGCGATGCTCCGCCAGGAAAAAACTCTGGACGCTATCGCCGCGGGTTACCGAGATGCTATAGTCGCCTACTTCGAGCGCTATCCCGACTAGGTCCGCCTCAGCTCATCGGTTCTTAGAACAGGGCTTCCCTACCACGTTTGATGTGACTGCGAGCGACACTTCTCTGCCTACCGCCTTTGCAATCGGCCTTATTTCCGCCATTAGCCGCTCGAAGTTCTCGAAGGTTAGAGACTGGAGCCCACCTGAGAGCGCTTCTTCCGGTCCATTTGTGTATTCTCATCAAATGCGGCGTGTGATAGAATAGGCGGCATGTGGAGGCCGCAAGCCGAGCTGTATTAGCGGCCACCACGCGTCGACACGACGTTGAGAGTTAGTTGGCTGTTGAAGATAGCCTGGCGGGAGATCGTCCTCTATGAGTATGGCGCCAACCAGACCGCGGGAACGGATCATACGTCGGCCCATCGTACATCCCGAGAAGGTCGTCGTCAAGTATAG
>JAMDCE010000275.1 GCA_023489135.1 Chloroflexota bacterium | reverse complement strand
CATCTATCGGCAATGCGGCTCCTGGGACTTGGCTTGATCCTCAATTTTATCGCCATCCTCGCAAACGGAGGGTACATGCCAGTGGCGCCGGAATCGTTGGCGCAGTCGGGATACCAGAACCTGGTTTCGGTCCTCGAGCCAGGAAGCCGCGTGTTCCTGACCAAGGACGTTTTGATTGCGCGTCACGAGATACAGCTCTATGCGCTAGGCGATATCTTCGTGTTGCCGCTACCCAAGCCAATCGCCAGTGTCTTCAGCCTTGGCGACGTTCTCATCGCAATCGGGACATTCCTGCTGATACAGACAGGACTGAGTGGACAGAGGCGCCGAGTTGGTTACGCCTTTCACTAGATGAACAGGACGGAGGCTAGCTTCGTCTGAAATGGCGAAGCTTACGGTCCCCCGCAATACATTGCCTTGCCAGTAATGTATTACGGTTCCGTCCGACTTCTCTCCCCCGCTTGAGGCAGGGCAGCAATGCCCTGCCTAATCTTTGCACGGGGTGATTGGTGTAGTGGCGCCTGAATCTGCGAACTTGCAGTTTGCTGAAAGCTTCAAGGCTGGTTATGTGCAGGTGGCGCGAACCTCGCGTTCGCGCTCAAGTAGCTGCAGGATCATCAACATTTAGCAGTATTCTCAACTGGAGGAACCTATGTCTTTCGAAGGACTGCAAGCGGTTATCGGCAGGGCAGTTGTCGACCAAAGCTTCTGCAACTTGCTCCTGGAGGATCCATCCAGCGCGATAGACGCTTTCGAACTCACCGAGACCGAGTTCAAGGCTATAGCCACCATTCGCGCGGACAACCTTCAGCAGTTTGCCGCCAAATTACACTGGTGGATCACGCAAAATGCCTTGCAGGGCGAGCGATACGAGCCCATCGTGCAGCGCGATTACGAGACTTGCTGTCTCCAGCTTCCCTCAAACACCATCTCGCCAACATCGTTGCGTGGCCGGGGATTGGGCCAGCGCTCGGCGTAGCCCAGCGGCGTCATCGCCACTACTCTGATGTGAGATGGAATGCCCAGCAAGTCCTTTACGCCCTGCTCGTCGAATACACCCACGAAGCACGTGCCTAACCCGACTTCCGTGGCCGCCAGCAAGATGTGATCCATCACTATGCCCACGTCCACCAGGTAGTAGTCCTGGCCATACATGTGCCCCGACCTGGCGGGGTCGGCGCAGGCCACCAGGACGACTGGCGCCATCGCCAATCCCTTGCCCCCCGGGTTCGGATAATGTTCCGAGGCTTCGACGTTGCTCAGTTGCGCGAGTTTCTCTCTAGTCGCCTGATCGCGCACCACGATCAGCTTCCAGCACTGCTTGTTGGCCCAGGAGGGCGCCAGCCGCGCCGAGCCGAGCACCTCCTGCAGCTTCTCTTCCTCGACAGGCTGGTCGGTATACTTGCGAACCGTCCTTCGTTCCTCAATTGCCCTTATCATAGCGGCTCTCACCTCCATTTACCTGGGCTGATTATTGCACGTATCTCGGGCGCAAATCAACACCCTTGACAGAAAAGCAGACAAGAGTATACTTTGACGTATTCTGCGAGCGAAGGAGTGTTTGTCACTCTCGATGTCGCTCACTCCTCGCGGAGAGGTCAAAGGTGAACCTGCAGTTCCGCATCTCGTCGTGGCTTGTCGTCGTCGGCCTCATCGCCGGCAGTCTGGCAGTCTACAACACCGTTTCCCTTCAGCGAAAAAACCTCGTTTCGGAGTTCGAAGAAACATCTGCTATCGTCGCCCACACAATTCACTGGTCCCTGAATAGGGCAATGCTCCGCAATGATCGCGAGGGAATTCGGCAAATCATTCACGACCTAAAGCAAGATCCGACAATTGAGCAGATCGCTATCTTCGGAAACACAGGTGATATCTGGACGTCGACCGAGCCCGCAATTCCACCGACGCAACCAGATAAGGAGATCGTCAGACAGGTGGTCGAATCGGACCAGGTGCACTCGTGGTATGGCACGAGGAACGGAAAGAGCCTCATCTGCACCACCGTCCCCATCCCCAACGCCTCTGAATGCCAGGCTTGCCACAGCGCAGCAGAGAAGGTGCGAGGCGCCGTTCAGGTCTGCTTTACCGCCGACACCCTCGACCAGCATATCTCGCAACAGAGCCAGACGATCGTCGTCATGGGCGTCTCCGGCTTTGCCCTGCTCATTGCCACTCTGTTACTGGTCGTTACGCGCGTCGTCGTCAACCCACTACGGCGCATGGCCAAAATCGTGCAGGCATTTGGCAGCGGCGACTATTCGATGCGCATGACGGCCGAGGAAAATCGCAATGACGAGCTTGGAACGCTGGCCAGAGCCTTCAACAACATGGTCCAACGTATCTCACAACATACGAGCGATCTCAACTCTCGCATCGGCGACCTGGCCGATGAGCTCGCCAAGCTAAACATCTTTGGCCAAGTCACGGGCTCGACCAGCGATTTCGGCAAGGTGCTGGAAGGACTGGGCAAAACGACGAAGCGCTTGCTGCACGCCGATGTCTGCAACGTATACCTGATGGATGAGGGCGGCGAGCTGCGGCTTATTGCCGGATGCGCGCCGAATGATCTCCAGGCGAAGGCAAGCATGGCCGATAGCATCGTCGGCTGGGTCGCCAGGGAGAAACGGATGGCCGTCGTGCCGGATATCGCGAAAGATGCCCGTTGCGGCCCACCTGCGGAAACAACAGGAGCGAATTTCACCTCTCTTAATTTCGCTTCCATTATGGCCGTGCCGCTGCTTGTCGACGAATCTGTGCTCGGCGTCATTGCCGTGCTCTCAGTCACACCGCGTCGGTTTAGCGAGGGCGATATTTCGCTGCTCTCCACAATCGCCAAGCAGGCTGCAGTCGCCGTTCAGAACGCCAAACTGTACGCCCGCGTTTCGGAGCGGTCGATCACCGATGGCCTCACCGGCCTTTACAACCACCAGTACTTCTATGAGCGACTCGAAGAGGAGTTGCGCCGAGCAGCCGCAGAGAATGCTCCACTTTCGCTGATATTCTGTGATATCGACCATTTCAAGGTTTTCAATGACGTGAATGGACACTCGTTGGGAGATAAGGCGCTGCAGGCTGTAGCGCGATTCATCAAGCTCAACAGCCGTGCCATCGACATTCCCGCGCGCTACGGCGGCGAGGAGTTCACCGTCATCCTCCCTGAAACGAGCGACGAGGGCGCCTTCAGCATCGCCGAAAGAATTAGGAGCGAGATATCCAGATACCCATTCGAGGCTTTGAACGGCGGCACCTTCCCCATAACCGTCAGCATTGGCATTGCTTCCTTCCCACAAGATGCTCATTTCGCGAGGGATCTGATCGACAAAGCCGACTGGGCGATGTACTATGCCAAGCGCCGCGGGCGCAACCAAACCCGCGTTTTCAGGGTCGAGGACGCCAAAGAAGGATGAGGATCGGGGGTAACGCAGCTATGAAGTTCCATTACGGCAACACCGACGTAACACTCAACCTGGCCGAAGTCCTGGAAAATAGCGCCAGGGCAAGGCCCCAGGCCATTGCCACGATCTGTCTCGGATCGCAACTTACTTACGCCGAGATCAATACGGCGGCCAACCGCCTTGCCAATGGCTTACGGAACCTGGGCGTTCGCGAGGGCGACAGGGTTGCTGTTATGCTGCCCAACATCCCTGAGTTCGTCATCGCCTACTTCGCCGTGCTCAAGCTAGGTGGCACCGTCGTGC
>JAMDCE010000467.1 GCA_023489135.1 Chloroflexota bacterium | reverse complement strand
GCCTCCGGTCTTCGCCCCCGCAGCGGAAGAGCCTGAGGCCGAGCATCAGCCTGAAGGTGAAGCTCAGGCCCAGTCTGTGGCGGCCGAGCAACTTGTCTTGGATGAACCGGAGCCGGAGGAAGCCCCCTCTGAGGTAGTTGAAGCTCAGCCGGAGGTCCCTATAGCGGTGGCGGAGAGCCCGGCCGAGCCGGAGGGAATCGAGGAGATTGCGAGTGAGCCCGAGGAATTATCCGAAGAGATGGAATACGCCGTCTCGGCTGAGGAGGTTCAGGAAGCTGCGGCGGACACAGCCGATCTGGCCGTGCGGCTTCGGGATGCGCTTGGGGAGGCGGTCGGACGAACCGGTCAGTTGACTGAGCTCGCCGAAGCCATTAGTCAATCCGTCACCGCAGAGTGGCAGAAGGCGACGTCACTGCTCGAGCAACTGGAAGAAACCAGAAGCAGGATGGACGATAGAGAGCGTTCCTTGACGGAAAGCCTCGAGATCAAAGAGCAGCAGGAAACGGAACTGGCTTCTTTGCGAAAAGAGCTTAGTGAAGCGGAGACCGAGAGGGAACTGATTGATAGGGACTTAGCTGGGGTAACCGATCTCTTGAAGAGGCTGACGGGCCGAGTTTCGATATACGCCCAGCAGACCAACCTATCCGAATTGGCGTCATTGGTGGATGATGTGGTGTCCAACCCCAGGGACATCGATTACGCCTCAGCCCTCACCAGAAGAGCCAGTTCTTTAGCCGAACTTCTGAAAGTCTGGGAGGAGATCATGGCCGGGTTGGACGAGGTCTCCAGTGCGGTAGGGCGGCTCAAGGTCGGCTAACCCAAATCACTTAAACGAATTAGGTAGAAACAAGAGAGACGTCCTTCAAAGAAGGACGTCTCTCTTTCTTACATCTCTCTTCGACCCTCGAAGGCCCGGATCAAGGTCACCTCGTCCGCATATTCGAGGTCTCCGCCGACCGGCAGGCCCCGGGCCAGCCGGGTAACCCGCAATCCCAGAGGAATCAGAAGTCGAGCCAGGTACATCGCCGTGGCCTCACCCTCCAGATTGGGGTTGGTAGCCAGAATAATCTCTTCCACGGCTTGCACCCGCACTCGTTGGAGGAGCTCATTCATTTTGAGCTTATCCGGCCCAATCCCTTCCACGGGCGAGATGGCGCCGTGCAAAACGTGATAGAGCCCTTTGTATTCCTGCGTCCGCTCTATGGCCAGGACGTCGAGAGGCTCTTCGACGACGCATATCTTGGATTGGTCGCGTCTGTTTCCGGCACAAATCGAACACGGATCCGCCTCGGTGAGATTCTGGCAGACCGAGCAAAGGACGATTTTCTCTTTGACTTCGATTATGGCCCTGGCCAAGGAGTCAGCCTGCTCTTTCGGCGCTCGCAAAAGATGAAAGGTGAGCCGCGAAGCCGTCTTCGGGCCGATTCCCGGAAGTCTGGTTAATTCCTCTACCAGCCTGGCGACCGGTTTTGCTACAGTTGACATTTCTCCGCTGTTTCCCGATACTAGTAGAAACCCTATCCTATCCTATCCTATCCTATCCTATCCTATCCTATACTCTGCTCATCTCATCTCTGGCTTCAAACTCAACCCCGGATAGAGAATTATACCACAAGCGACCCCTTTCCTTAAACCCAGCGTCGCCTCCCGCCGTTTTCTGGTAGTTCTGCCGGGCAAGCCTACAGGTACAAAAAAGGATGGGCGCTAGCGAATCTCTAATGTGGACTCGCGAAAGTGGAATCTCAGATTCCCGATTCCGTTACGCCCACCTCTGCTACGCTGGTCCTCTACAACTATTGTACCACGACCTTAAGGTCGTCTAGTTTGGCGAGGGAAAGTGAACCGAAGCTTTGTCTGCGAGAACTTGTGTTAGCTTGTACGGGGTTTCAAAGCACGCCAGAATCTACCATTTCGGGAATTGCAGGGCCGCAGCCCGAGGAACGCAAGAGTTGGTTCATAATCGTAGCTGGAGCCCATCCTATGGACCCCAAAAGGCAGTGTTAAGGGGCGTTCGGTGGTGGCAACGGCCATTATCGAAATCAGCAGGGCGCGTTCGGGTGAGTTTACGAATTTTCTACTGGGTTTCGCTAGGCACGACAGTGTCACCTCCAGCCTCCAACGCCTTCTTGATGGCCGCCGGATTAGCCCGTTTTGGGTCGTAGCTGACTGTTACTTTCTTGCTGCTTAGGTCCATCTGGACCTCCTCCACGCCTGGGACGGCCTTCGCACTAGCCGTGATGCATGGAATACAGCCACCTCAGGTTACGGTTGGCACGAAAAAAGTTACCACTGCCAAACCAGCGGTTGTAGGGGATGTGGCAGCGCCAGCCGTGGGGTTAGGTGAGGCGCGCGCAGATCCGCACGCGCCTAGCAGTAACGGTATCGCGACGCTTAGGAGAAGGAGTACGTAGATCTTGCGAACCATTTACTCTCCCTTCGGTTGCGATCTTGGCTTTTTACATGGGCGGTGGCCCAGACGCTCTAATACTGTAGAGCCAGGGGACCAAAAGATGGTTAATAATCAAGTAGCTCGCAAGAAATATGGCGATGGACAGGACAAACTGGAAGTACAAGGCATTTCGCTGGTCAGCCGTCGTGCAGCAGCGTTTGCGGCGCTCAAGCAAGTACCAGTTCCAACCTCCTACGAACAGCAAGCCTACTCCGAGCAGGTAAGGTTGATACTTCCCAAGTTGTGCCAGGCCTGCGGCACCCCCGAAACCTACGGCCAAAGCGAGGGCGGGTAGGAGACAGCAGACGCTGCTTACAAGCGCCCCACCAAGTCCAACGCCAAACGATGCCTTGTTCGGGCTCTGGGCTTTTCGGGTAGAAGCATTTCTCCGCGTTGCCTGATCGCCTGTTACCGAATCAACTCTATCCAATTTCCCTCCTTTTATGCGCAGCAAGAAAGCTTGGCGACATCCTTATCAAAGGTCTTGGCGACCAGCTTAAGACCCTCTGCCATTGTCAGGTACGGATCAAACGTCGAGGTCAAATCCTGGATTGTCAGATTGAACTTGATAGCTAGAGTTGCGGCGTAAATGACTTCGCCGGCGTTCTCAGCAACCACCTGAACCCCCAGGATGCGGTTTGTGTCAGCCTGTGCCACCATTTTGAAGACGCCGTGAGCCTCTCGGTTAACTAGCGCTCTCGGTACATATTTGGCCGGAAGAATCGAGGTCTTAACATTGTACCCAGCGGCCTTGGCCTGTTGCTCAGTCAGACCAACCGTTGCTACGGATGGTGTCGTGAAGATCACTGCCGGCACGACCCGCAGGTCCGCCTTAAGCCCTGCGTTGTTAAGCGCATTCTCCGCTGCCAGGGTGCCCTGATAGGCCGCGACGTATACAAATTGAGGAGCGAGGGTGACGTCGCCAGCGGCAAACACACGAGGATTGGTTGTCCGCAAGTATTCATCCATCGCAATTTCGCCTTGCTTGCCTAAGGCTATGCCTGCCTGCTCTGGCTTTAACGCAGAGGTGTTGGGCTGGCGTCCAGCGGCTACGAGGATCTGCTCCGCTTCCAGCACCTGGCTGGCACCGCCAACCTCAACAGTCAACCGGTAGCCTCCGGATCCTTTCTCCGCGCGCTTGAAACTAGCCCCGATAACAAAGTTCATCCCCTGGGCTGCTAGCGCTTCGTGCACTGCTTCGGAGATCTCCCGATCATACTCCTTGAGGATACGCGGGCTGCGCTGGGTGA
>JAMDCE010000597.1 GCA_023489135.1 Chloroflexota bacterium | reverse complement strand
GGGAGTTTTCTCCGCACCGGCTACCCAAAGGCCGGCCTTTTTGAACTGCTCCAGAGTACGAACCAGGTTGGTGACTTTGGCGATAGGCAGATACTCCACCGCTCCGGACGAAGAGTTCGCCACGGCCGGGGTTATCTCGGCCGAGTGTCGCTCCGGTATCAGTACCCCCTGGACACCCACCGCCTCGGCCGTGCGCAGAAGCGTTCCGAAGTTCTGGGGATCCTGAAGATGATCGAGAGCGAGGACAAGAGGAGGGGCCGGGAAGGTTTTTATCTTGGCCAAGATATCCTGGACTGTCGAGTAGCGGTAGGAACTGCGTCTTCTTGTTCTTTCGCGCCTTCGGCCAGGAAAACCTTGTAGATCTTTCGGCCAGCCCGCAGGGCTTCCCGAACGGCGTTACGGCCGTAGATTACCTCGATCACGACCTATCGAAGCGCCAGCCCGTCCCCGCGGGTCTGTCCTCGAGGGCAACGCCCAGGCGACTGAGCTCATCTCTAATCCGATCAGCCAGCGCCCACTGCTTGGCCACGCGTAGATCTTGGCGCACGCTGATCAATAGTTCCACAAAAGGCGCTATGTCCGCCCTAGCCTGCGGGACCGGTTTGGCCAACTGCAGACCCAGGATCCCGCCCAATTCCAACAGCGTCTCTCTGGCATCTAGAATGGCTTCAGGGAGAGCGCCCTGCTCTTTGGCCCGGTTTATCTCCCGCGTCAACTCGAAAAGCTGGGCCAGCGCCTGAGGCGTGTTGAAATCATCGTCCATTGCCTCGACGAAGCGGCTCCGGATTCTGTCGACGGCGCTCTCCAGAGGCGCGGTCGCTAGGTCAACACCGCCTTTGGCCTCTGGTACCGTTGGTAGACCTTCTAGGATCGGGGTTTTCAGCCTCATTAGACCCCGCGCGGCCGAATCTAGGCTCTCTTCGGTGTAGGTAAGAGGGCTGCGGTAGTGCGAAGAAAGAACAAGAAGACGCAAGGCGTCGGGATCGAAATGCTCCACGATTTCCTTGATGGTGATGAGATTGCCCACTGACTTGGCCATCTTCTCTCCGCCGAGCTCTAAAAGGCCGTTATGCAGCCAATATTTGACGAAGGGCTTCTTTTCACTGAAGGACTCCGCCTGAGCGATCTCGTTTTCGTGATGCGGAAAAATGAGGTCCTGCCCGCCACCGTGTATATCAATTTGGTCGCCAAGATGGTGCATGATTATTGTCGAACATTCAATGTGCCAGCCCGGCCGGCCGGGACCCCAAGGGCTTTCCCACGAAGGCTCTCCCGGCTTGGCCGACTTCCAGAGGGCGAAATCCATAGGATGCTCTTTTCGTGGATCGATCTCCACCCGGCCGCCGGCCATCATATCTTCGAGGCTGCGACGAGAAAGCTTGCCATAATCTTCGTCGCGGGTCACTCGGAAATAAACGTCGCCTTCCAACACGTAGGCGTAACCTTTGTCAATCAGCCCCTCGATTACCTGTATCATTCTGGGGATTTCGACCGTGGCGTGAGCGTAGACGTTAGGACGCCTTATACCCAAAGCGTCCATATCCTCCAAGTACTCGCCTTCGTAGCGCATCGCCAGCTCGCTGGCCGTCTCACCCAACTGCTGCGCCCGTGCAATAATCTTGTCGTCTATGTCGGTGAAATTCTCGACGTGATCGACCTCGTACCCGGAGTATTCCAGGTACCGCCGAATCACGTCAAAAACCAGATAAGACATAGCGTGCCCGATGTGGGCGCTGGCGTAGACGGTGGGCCCGCAGACGTACATCGAGACCTTGCCTGGCACCCTGGGAACGAATTCTTCCTTGCTCCGCGTCAAGGTGTTGTAAACCCTAAGAGCCATTACTCTCGTCCTTCCACGGCTCGATATTGCAGGCAATACCGGCCGGAACCTCTTCTCTTCTGGCCATCCTCTTTGCAGGACGCTGCCTCTCCAGAGCGGCTAACCGGTCTTCCAACTCAATGATCTTGCGCTGGAGGCACTGGATCATCTCCGCCTCGGGATCCGGCAGGGACTCCCGCCGCACCGTCCCGTTCTCGTGAGACTCACGATAAACGACCCGAGCCGGCACCCCGACGGCCGTGCCGTGCTCTGGCACGTCCTTGAGAACAACCGCCCCGGCACCAATCTTGGCGCCATCCCCAACAGTGACTGCGCCCAGGATCTTCGCTCCTACACCTACGAGCACATTGTCGCCCAGGGTAGGGTGGCGCTTACCTCTATGCTTGCCCGTGCCGCCCAGTGTAACTCCCTGGTAGAGGGTTACGTTGTCGCCGATCTCGGTGGTCTCTCCGATGACGACGCCCATACCGTGATCGATAAAGAGCCCCTTTCCGATCGTCGCCCCGGGATGTATTTCGATACCAGTGACAAAGCGCCCGAAATGGGAAATCAAACGGGGTATGAGGGGAACACGTCTCTTTTGAAGAGCGTGGGCGATTCGGTGAAGAAGCACCGCGTGGAGGCCCGGATAGGCCAGAGCCACCTCGGCCAGACTAGTTGCCGCTGGGTCACGCTCAAATATGACCTTAATGTCATCTCGAATGCTCATTGCATCGCCTCCGCTCCAGACCCGCCTCAGCGGGCCGATGTCTCGTTTCCTCTGCCCGCCTCCGGGCCGAACAAGGACGACGGGGCGCCGCCGGAGAGGCAGCACCCCTAGAGACACCTGCAGAGAGTCGTTCCCCTACGCGAGAAGGCCATCTCAGCTACGGCCGTCCGCTCGGCTACTCCTCCAGGGCTGACAACGCTGATTCGAGGTGACGTATACAATTTGGCTAACCTTCTCAGCCGACCCCTTAAGCTGGGGTCAGGGCCTTCTCTCCTTCTGTCTTCTTGACGGTAGACTCCTTCTTCTCGCCGGCTTCAGACTTGCCTTTTGCGTCGGCGCTTTCCCCAGCGCTGGCGCTGGCTTCGACCGCTTCGCCCTTGTCTGAGCCGCCCTTGGATCCCCCTACCGGCTGAGGTCTCTTACTGTCGGTAATGTACCAACCTGAGCCTTTGAAGATAATGCCTGCGGGGTACAAAACGCGCCGCACTTGACAGCCACAGTCCGGGCACTCCGCAACCGGTTCTTCGGAGAAACTCTGGCGCTTCTCGAACCGCTGGCTGCAACTGAGACACTCGTATTCGTACGTAGGCATACAACACACCTCTTCTTGCCTTCCTCATTATATGGACCAGATTTTACTATATTCGCAGCGATCTGGCAAGAACGTGGGATGGGGGTCACGGGTTAGGGGTCAAGAGTAACCTCCGCTCTATCGTGCACGAGAGGCTGAATGTTCACCTCTCCTGTCCGAGCTTCGGACGAATTCGTGCCACTGTGCCAAACATCTAGCTACCTCCTCTGCCGTCTTCGCGACTGGCGCAGCACTGACCTGATCCAGATCGTCAATTTCCGGCCTGGCTCAGGTATTCTCTTCAGATCAGAGGCAAGCAGGTGCATCGATCAGTATCCTGGTAGCCACACCTCCCATTTCAGGTTCGCCCTCGAACTCCACGGCGACGCGGCGCCCCTCGCGACCCAGCCGAGACAGGTCTGCCAAACTGACACCAGACCGGCGTCCCAGAATGAATAGCATCCCCCGCCCGTCGTCGGCGTGCAGGCGAAACCTGTCCTCCTGAACGAGCGTTATCTTGCCCTCAATTCTCCTAGCACTGCGCCTGGCGGTCATCGAGGTAACCCTCCGGTCTCGATCGGAA
>JAMDCE010000188.1 GCA_023489135.1 Chloroflexota bacterium | reverse complement strand
TGTTGGGCCCGCTTCAGCTAGATCTCTCTGGGATTCACTGGGTAATCGCTGGGGGCGAGAGTGGCCCTCAGGCTCGTCCGATGGCGTTGGATTGGGTGCGTGATCTTCGAGATCAATGCAGGGCGGCTAGCGTGCCGTTCTTTCTAAAGCAACTCGGTGGAGCATTGGACAAGCGAGGGAAGAACAAGGCTTTGCTCGATCAGCGATTGTGGAGACAGATGCCTATACCCAATTCATATCCTAGAGTTACTGCCGGGGCTGGGCGCGTAGACGCTCGTAATTCCTGAAAATGTCATTAGTTATTCTCACTGCTGTCTTGTTATGGCTGGCCAGTAACAGAGCGTAAAGCGGGGCACCGCGTGAATTGCGCATTAGCACAGGTTCACTAACATGAGGAAACAGCTGTCTTAGTTCTGTGCAATAACGATCCGCCAGTCGATGAGGATCAAGTCGACCTCGGTAACTGTGTTCGTCTCCGAATAAGGTAGGTTGCTTAACATAAATCTCGTCTGTCCATCCGATATTACCCATCACCCTGTTCAGTCTGGCAGTCGTTCGAGGATCTGGTGAATCATGCCTGTCCAACATGCGGGTCACTCCCATAACGGAAAAGTTGATGAAGAGATCGAGGGCTTTTGTCTTGCTCAGGAACTCGACTGTCTTGAAGTCCACTTCTAGGCCGTAGGGATCAAGGAAAACAAACCCTCGACGACCACTCGCATAGGTTATTCGCCGGGCAACCTCCTGCTGCAAAATGGTATTTGCATCCCCTTGGCGGAAGTAAACGCACCTGTCTGGAAAATCAGATTCTACACGTTGGCGAAGACTCTGCAACCTATCCGCCGACAGTTCAATGAACCAGAAGTCATCGAAAGGGGGGTCGCACCTAAGGGCAACAACCGGAGAGCCGTCCACGTACTCTTGCGAATCAGGGTCAGCATACTGCCCAACGGAAGCGAACGCATCGATGTAGCTATATGAGCGGAGCCACCTTGCTTTCTGTCTTTTCATGATTGTCGTGTAGGCATGAAGGTACTTGGCGAGTAACTCCAGCTTGTCTCTTGACCATGGGCGAATTGTTTTATCGGCAGTATCCAACTTCTTCTCCATCTGAGTAGGATGTCACCTACTCTCGTTCTTCGGGATTTGCATGATCTTCCTAATGGGCTGCCCTAGATATGGCTGCATGGCCGCTCGGCTATTATAGCATATTGGAGAGGTATTCTACATGGGGATGATCTAATGCTGCCTTTTGACTGAGAGATTCTTCAGTCAAACGCAGGATTAGGCTCCATCCGCGTTGGGCATCTGGGAATCCCTTCACACAGCAGATCCTAGTTTCTTGCTTTTCCTTCCAGTCGGCACTAGAATGTTACTAATTGGTTTTCGTTGGCAACAATGGCTTCAGAAAGTTTAGGAGGAGGTTTGAGATGGCTCGACTGCGCTACGTCGACAAAGAGAATGCCTCGCCTGAGGTCGCAGAAGTTTTCCAGAAGCTGGAAGGAAACGGGGCAAAGATCATCAATCTGTATCGCATGCTTGGCCACAGCCGGGCGGCATGTTTGCCGTTCCTCAGGATGGGGAACTCGCTCCTTACGAAGGCTGAGCTCGACTCCAAACTGCGCGAGATGGCTATCCTGCGTGTGGCGACGCTTACTGGGGCAGACTACGAATGGAAGCAGCACGTCACGCTGGCACGGGAGATCGGCATCACGGAAGCGCAGATCGAGGGGCTTCGGAGCTGGGAGGGAAGCGCCGCATTCGACGAGAAGCAGAAGGCGGTGCTGCGCTACGTCGACGAGATGGTTAAGAATGTGAAGGTGGGCGATGAGGCCTTTGCTAATCTGCAAAGGTATCTCAACGACACCGAAGTCGTCGAGCTGACCATTTCGACCGCCTATTGGCACTTGACAGCCCTGTTCCTGGTGGCGCTGCAAATCGATTTGGAGGAAACCCCCGGTACATCGGTCCAGGAATTGACGGGGAAGCGCAAGCAGGGCTAGCAGGACCTGGGGTTACATCATGGGGTACAGAGGGGTATCAGGCGCTCCATATGACGTGATCTGTGTTGGCGGGATCGTCGCCGATATCCTGGCGCCGCCCTTGCCTCGGCTGCCCGATCCCGGCGAGCTCATCTTAGTCGAGGAGATTCCCGCTCAGGCCGGTGGCTGTGCCGCCAACACCGCAAAGATTATCGTTACGGGGTGGAGCTCCACCGCTCTGCCCAATACGACGGGCATCACCAGCTGGTCCTCAATTTGGCGGATGATGTAGAAGAATATGATGATGCCGAATTTGGGCCTTGACGTGAGTCTGCGTGATAAACTATTATTCCCCTGCCTATTGACGCTTGATTACGGGTCGGGAGATAGGTTTGCCACGAAGAGCTTGGGCTGTCTTTCTGATTCTTCCTGCCACGGCTACCTTGTACCTAGGGTATGTTGTCTGGCTGGGGGGCGGCATGGGCTTCCCGCTCGACGATGCCTGGATCCACCAGACCTTTGCCCGCAACCTGATTCAGCAGGGAGAATTCGCCTACAATCCCGGTGAGCCTTCCACCGCTTCGACCTCCCCATTTTGGAGCTTGCTGTTGGCCTTGGGCTACGTCTTCCCAGGTGGGTCTCGCCTCTGGACGTATGCTCTGGGACTGCTTTTTCTCGGCCTGACCGCTTATGTTGGATATCTCCTTTCCCGTCGCCTCTTTCCCCTGCATCGGCGGCTCGCCATTCTCGCCGCCGCCGCTATTCTGCTGGAATGGCGACTCGACTGGGCCGCTCTCTCGGGGATGGAGACAGTTCTCTTCGCTTTTTCCTGTCTATCGCTCATCTATCTTGCAGCGCTGGCCCTGATGGACCAGTTATCTTTGCCTCGCGTCGCACTGTTGGGCGCTGCAGCTGGCTTGGCTTCAGTGGTGAGGCCCGAAGGTGTCTCGCTTGCTATCCTGTCCTTTGGCGCCATTGTTTGGAGCCAGAAGCGGCGAGGGCTTGTAGTCCCGGCAGTGGCTGTGTGGCTCGTCTTTTTATTGCCCTTGGTGGCCTTCAACCTCGCTGTGTCAGGAACCCCTTTGCCGTCCACCTTTTACGCCAAGGGCGCCGCCTATGCTCAGCCCCTGAGTATCGGGTTCGTTCTCACCTTCATCGCCGGGGCGGTTATCACGCTGGCCAGCGGCTCTCTAGGGGTGTTGGTGCCCGGCGTGGCTTACGTCGCTTATCGGGTGATCAGGGGTGTTAGGGGGCAGAGTTCGAGGGACAGCGCTCAGGTGACTGCGTTTGACCTCGGTACGCTTACCCCCGCCAATTCCGCCGCCTTTGCCTTCGTTGGCCTGTGGGTTATCAGCCTGATCGTGCTTTACCTGGTCCGGCTGCCGGCGCTGTTTCACCATGGCCGATATCTAATGCCCCTGATTCCGCCGCTCACCGTGGTCGGCCTCGGCGGTCTTGTGTGGCTGAGAAGGGCGGTGTCGTTCCAACTCCTGGCCAGAGTATACGCGGGATTGGCCGTACTGGTATTTCTGGTTTTCTGGATAAACGGAGCCGTCGTCTATGGCTGGGATGTAAAATTCATCGATGACGAAGAGGTGAGCACGGCGTTGTGGCTGGACAAGAACACGGCGTCAGAAGCGCTTATTGCGACCCACGACATTGGCGCCATCGGCTACTTCTCCAACAGGCGAATAGTGGATGCGGCGGGGCTGAGCCCACCC
>JAMDCE010000127.1 GCA_023489135.1 Chloroflexota bacterium | reverse complement strand
GAAGGTGGCCCCGCCGGTCCCTCGGCCCGACAGAGCCGAGGAAAGCATGGCAAGGTCGCCTCCGGCGCCTCCCATCGTAGCCTGGTAGACATCGACGTCAGGCATATTGCCGAGAATCCTTTCCACGTCCTCCACTCTGACCAGGGACGCGGCATTGTCGGCACCAGGAGGTAAGGAAAGGTCGATGGTAAGCGTTTTCTCTTGCATAGATGGCAGGAAAGTAGTAGGAATGAACGGAAGCAAACCGAAACTCCCCAAAAAGACCACCGCGGTTACGGCAAGGGTGACAACCCTGTGGCGCAGAGACCATGTCAAAACAGGAGTGTAAAGCCGTTGCACCCAGGTATCCCTCTCGGTTGCCTGTCCAGGCTTTGTACCCACCAGGTACTTGGCTAGAACCGGGACAACGGTGAGGGCCACCACAAGAGAAGCGAGAAGGGCGAAGGTCACAGTGAGGGCAAAAGGCAGGAAGAACTGACCGACCAGTCCTCCCACGAGGCCCAAGGGCAGAAAAACGCAAATAGTCGTCAAGGTCGAGGAGGTGATTGCCGAGGCTACCTCCTTCGTGCCCGAGCGCACCGCCCTGGCGATATCTTCACCTTGTCTAGCGTGGCGGTGGATATTCTCCAGGACCACAATTGCGTCGTCCACGACCCTCCCGATGGCAATGGTCAGCCCGCCCAGCGTCATAATGTTAATGGTCAGCCCCTGCCACTGTAGGAGAAGCAAGGCCGCCATAACTGAGAGCGGAATAGAAACCGCTGAGACCAGCGTGCTCCGCACGCTAAGGAGAAAGACAAATATGACTATCACGGCGAAAATAGCGCCGAGGGCGCCTTCCCGAAGAAGGCTATCGATTGACTCTTCGATGAACGTGGACTGATCGGAAATGATGGTGAGGGTCAACCCTTCTGGCAGCTCCTTCTTTATCGCCTCCAGCTTGTCTGTGACAGCGTTTGCCACTTTCACTGTGTTGCCATCCTCAGTCTTGGCTACCGCAAGGCCAACGCCCGGCTGGCCATTCGTGCGAACCAGTCCGCTGTCCTGGCTGCTTCCCACCGTGACGGTGGCGATGTCTTTGAGCAGGAGAGGTGTCGGAGATGGTGGAGTTGCGGGAGTTGCAGGCGAAGCGCTGTCAGTGGGGACGGTGCTAGCGACCGGAGGTGGCTGAGTTGCGATCTGCGTGCTATCGGTAGCAACGGCGCTCGGTGACGGAGGTGAGGTCAAATCCAGAATACTACCACTAGCGACGGTGTCCGTGTCCGAAGGTGGGGCCGCTGATGGTTGTTGGGTTGGCCCAGACTGGGGTTGGTCCGCTAGATTCGTGGGCCTCGACCCAGAAGCACCCACCGCCAGGTTCTCTAGCTCTTCCAGAGAGGTGAACTGGTGCAAAGTGCGAACAATAATGGCTTGCCCATTCACGGTGGTGCTTCCGGAGGGGATGGCCATGTTGTTGGCCTGGACAACCCCTGCTACCTGCTGCACCGAGACGCCATTGTCCCGCATCTTCTGGGGGTCCAATGCAATGCTTACTTGCTTCTTGGCACCACCAGCTAAGTCGACGGAATACACTCCATCGATGCTTTGTATTTCAGGGACTATCCTCTCCCGAGCGATTTTCTCTAACTCGGCCACGTCCTTGTCGCCGGAGAGGCTCAATTGCACTATTGGCATGGCCTGGAGATTAATTCGCGCCGCCTTTGGCGTGGAGGCTGCGGGAGGTAGGGTTACCACCTTGAGATTATCGTTGATGGTCGCCTCGACCTCTTTCATATTGGTCCCAAATTGGAACTGAGCGACCAGAAACGACAGGTTTTCCGCTGAAGTAGACTGTAGGCTCTCCAAGCGCGGGACACCGCTGATGGCCTGTTCTATCGGTTTTGAGATCTGCTCCGCCACGTCCTCCGGACCCGCTCCCGGGTAGGTGGTGACAACGGTGAGCACCGGGAAATCTACGTCGGGGATCAGTTCGGTCTTCAACCGCGTCGCGACAAATACCCCGCCCAGCAGAATGGCCACGGCCGCCAGCACTACAACGGCACCTCTCCTCAGCGAAAGCTCAGCCAAGAAATGCATTTCCTTCTCCTACTCGGGAATGAGGTTATGCCGTGCGCTTCCCTCCATCTTCCAGTCGAACCGGTCAGTCATAGAACCTCGCCAGTCGAAGTTAGCAGTTCGACCAGACGTTGGCCGGTAATCTTCTTGCCCTGAGCGACGCCGAGCACGCTCACATCGCACCCATACGCTGGGCGGGAATCCCGCTGCCGGTCGTGCCGCAGGGTGGCCTATGGCGTCGCTTTCGTGAACTGCTTTTCTCCGCGATCTGGTCATAGAATTCTCTCCCCTTCGACTCGTTGTTAGCAGAGCGCAAGTTGCCTGCGATGAGACTTGTGACGGAGATCGATGGGTTGGGAAGTCCTGGAAGAAGGGAGAACGTAGCCTCCTTGATGCTCTGCAAGAAACGTACCAGTCGGCCTCTCCAGCAGACTGAGGCACTGTCCAGAGAATTGCCCTCTTTCTTGAATCTCTCTTCTTTCCTCAAGAAGGTATGAACTTCCAGTATGGACCTGAAAAGAGGGCATAACAAGTTACAGTTCCTCAGCAACGGGTAGGAGTTCACTGGCACGCATTATGCGATGTAACCACCAAAAGGGAGAAGCTTGACGACGGCTGAAGTGCCGGAGTGACGCTGGGCGGGCTCCTTTCAAAAGCGGTTCTTGAGGTGGGCAACTCGCTCCTAAAATGGTATGATGTGGTTAGAAACGTCTCAAGATGTCTTGAAACCGCATCTCCATGGAGCTGAAGCCGCGCGGCTTGAAGCGATCGCGGCAAAGGGAGCAGCTAACGGACCAGGCATATTCCCGTCGTGCGACTGGAATGAACCGTTCAAGAGGTGCTTCAGGAAATGCACGAACATGATCACGTCGAGACCGGCCGGGTAACGGCGCGGCTCAGGGTAGCTCTGCTGATCACCGCCGGCATCTTGATAGCAGAAGTAGTCGGCGGCCTTCTCTCCAACAGCTTGGCTCTCCTCAGCGACGCCGGTCACGTATTCACTGACGTCACCGCCCTGGGGCTGGCCTGGTACGCCAACTTCCAGGCCGAGAAGCCGGCCACCTTTACGCACACCTACGGTTTTCACCGCGCTGGCATCCTGGCGGCCCTGGCCAATGCCCTGAGCCTGGTCCTAATCGCCGGGGTAATCGCCTACGAGGCGTATCAGCGCCTTCTCAATCCAGAGCCGGTCCAAAGCTACCTGATGTTCTCGGTCGCCCTTGTAGGCCTGGTCGCTAACCTCTACATAGCTCGCTACTTGCACCGGGAGGAAGAAGAGAACCTCAACGTGCGAAGCGCCTGGCTTCACGTGATAGGCGATGCCGCGGCTTCGGCGGCGGTGCTCCTTGGAGGTATACTTATTCTCTTCACCGGCGTGTTCTTGATCGACCCAATCCTGAGCGTATTGATTTCCGTGGTGATCATCGTCGGTGGGTGGTCCATTATCGTCGACGCTCTGAATATCCTAATGGAGGGGGTGCCCCGGGGTTTGAATCTGGAGGAGTTGGTCCACCAGATCAGAGCGCATCCGGGAGTCGTAGATGTCCACGATGTGCACGTCTGGAGCCTGGCCGCTGGCGTGAACGCTGTGAGCTGCCATAGCCTGGTGGCTGACCAATCACTTCGCGAAAGCGACCGGATCCTCCACGA
>JAMDCE010000352.1 GCA_023489135.1 Chloroflexota bacterium | reverse complement strand
ATCCACAGATTTCGCAGATTTTCCAGATTCGCGAAGTCTCCGCAACGATATCCTCTTGCGAACGCTCCGCTCCTACGCGTACCAAGGGTCTGTACGTTTATTTGGTTCGGGCGTGGCAGTTCTCGCAGCTTCCGCGGTCGTCGTGGACGACCGGGGCGCCGTTCTTGCCCGTGGCGTGGCAGTCCTTGCAGATTTGGTTCTCCTGGACGGCGTGGGGAATCGGCGGAGCCACGGCATCGTGACTACCTTCACTGCTTCCGCAGCCTACGAGGGCCAGGAGAATCGAACCACTAACAGCGACGGCTAAGACCCTTCGCCAAAGACGAATACCCACGACTCGTTCCCTCCCCATTTCTGATCAACATTGGTCATTACTGGGTTGTTCTCATCACACCGAATGGCCGCCGTAGTATATCACTTTGTCCTTGGCTGTCAACGCAATGGCGTCTGCCCTTCCGCCACGGCCCGCGTCTGGGTCCAGCCGGAGCCATTTCGGCGTCGAGGGGCTGGGTACAGACGGAGGCGACTCAGCAAAGGCGCACCACAAGGAGAAGGCGACGCAGGTGCGCCGCCTTCTCCTTGGAGGAGGGAGTTTCAACGTGGCCGTCAGAGGTCCATCATCAGACCATCTAGTCACCAGCCGAGTAATAATCTTGATCGCTACTGCCTTCGTAACCTCACGGTCCATTCGTCAGACCGCTATTTATGCTTTGGGGCCTGCCGGGACGCCGGCCAAATCCCCCCGGGCCTAGCGTCCCGACTCCTAATGCCCCTTTCCAATCCCCAACTACGGGGATGAATTGTCCAGACGGTTCCTGACCGGTTCCCAGGGGACCGACCAGGCTTCGGCGGGTAACCCCGTTTACTGGTTGGGCCTCTCCCCTAGAGTCACCGTTATTGTTTGCTCGTTCCCGTCGCGGGAGATCGTCAGCTTGACCTGATCGCCAACTTTGTGCTTCATCAAGAGGTCTGGCAACGACTGGTCCTCGGTGAGCTTCTGACCATCAAAACTCAGAATCACGTCGCCGTCCTCTAGCCCGGCTTTGGTCGATGGCCCATCGGCCGTGACCTGCTGCACCAGCACTCCGTAATCTACTTTGAGGCTGTAATACGAAGCGTTTTGAGGCGTGACCGGCAGGTAGGAAATCCCCAGGAACGGCCTGGTCACCGATCCATTGGCGATCAATTGCTGGGAAACGCTCTTGGCCGTATTGCTGGGAATCGCAAAACCAAGCCCTTCGGCCACGTCCCCGGTGAATCCCGCAGTTCTTAGAACGGCCGTGTTGATCCCGATTACTTGACCACTAGAGTTGACCAGCGGCCCACCGCTGTTCCCGTGGTTTATAGCCGCATCGGTCTGGATCAGGTTGGTCATTTCCACGCCGTCGCCCTGAAGACTCCGGCCTAACCCGCTCACCACGCCCTCGGTGACGGTGTTCCGGAAGTCGCCCAGCGCCGTCCCGATGGCAATCACTGGCTCCCCTGGCTGTAGTTTCTCTGAGTCTCCGAACTCCGCCACCGCCGGCACCGGGTCGGAAATCTTCAAGACAGCCAAATCGCTCACCGTATCCGAGCCCACCAGCTTGGCGGATACTTTTTTGCCGTTGGCGAGGATGACCTGGAAGCTTTGCCCGTCTGCGACGACGTGCTGGTTAGTGACGATGTCTCCCTGATTATCGATGATGATTCCCGTGCCCAGGGCCTGTGGCTGCTGAGGGCCAAACGATCGACCGTGTGGATTGGTGGTGTTACTGGTGATGGTATCGACAGTGTTGATCACCGTAACCACCGCAGGCCCCACCTTCTTCACTGCCCCCGTTAAGTCACTAATCTGTCCTGGTGCGACCTGCGGTGCCGCCGGTACGCTTACGTTGGAAGGAGATGATGGAGCGGCCGCGACGCTCTGTGTGGTGTCATTTGCCCACAATGCTAGGACTTTGGCGCCCAGCAACCCTCCTCCAACGAGACCAGCCATAAGGGTGAAGACTACCACCCCTGTCAAAACCTTCACGCTCAACTTAATGCGCGTTGTCTTCTCTTCCACCTAAATTACCTCCCCGGATCCCTCTCGCTGCCTTAGCGAGTCCACCGCATACTTCCGCATATCCCAACTTGCCTCAGCGTTCTAATGTTAGATTAAGACTTTAAGATTAGAGCAGACTGAGAAGAAGTTAAGAACTTACTAAGAATTATCGAACTAGTGGAGGCCTTCGCCGGCGAGGGGCAAGTAGACGGTGAAGGTGGTGCCAACATTCGGAGTGCTCTCAACCTCGATTTCGCCATCGTGCTGCTCGACGATCCATTGGGCAATGGACAAGCCCAGGCCCGTGCCTCCGTCTTCGCGGCCGCGAGCATGGGAGACTCGGTAGAATCTTTCGAAAATGTAAGGCAAGTCTTCTTCAGGGATTCCAGTTCCAGTGTCGGCAATGGAGAGCCGCACCTCATCTTCGACGGCCAGAGACATCATCACCTTCCCGCCATCCGGGGTGTATTTTATGGCGTTACCGACAAGAATAAGAAGCAACTGTTTCAGACGATCGGCGTTGCCATTCACCACAGCTTGATCGAGCCGGCCCAGGCTCACCTCAACACCATTGGCAATCACCTTTGCCTGCCGGTAGACGTCGGAGACGATCTCGTCCAGGGCCAGCGGGGTCAGCTCGAGAAACTGGCCAGCATCGGCCCGAGCCAGGGTGAGCAGATCGGTCACCAGGCGAGACATTCTCTCGGCTTCTCCACCGATATCGGCCAGCGCCTCTTCGATGTCGTCACGGCTCGCGTTCTTGGCTCGGCGAAGCACTTCGACGTTGCCAAGAATGGCCGTCAAAGGAGTGCGCAGCTCGTGCGAGGCGTCGGCCGCAAAGCGCTTCTGAACAGAAAAGGCCGCCTCCAGTTGAGCGATCATATCGTTGAAAGTGCCGGCCAAGCGGCCGACTTCATCGCGCGGCCCTTCGTAGTCCAGGCGCTCGTCAAGCTGGTGAGAAATACCTATCGATCGGGCCGTCTGGGTGATGTGATCGATGGGTCTCAGCGCCCGACCAGCTAGAAGCCACCCAAAGCCGGCGGCCACGGCAAGAACGACGGTGCTTCCCGCCACCAGCACCCAGCGCAGACTGATCAAAGTGTCCTCGACCTGCTGCAGGGATCGCCCTATCTGGAGAACTCCCACAACGCGATCATCCAGGATCAGAGGCACGTTGTAGGTACGCAATCTTTCTTGCCCGACACCAACGGTTATATAAACCTCAGCGCGGTTGAGCGCCTGGCCAAAAGTTGCTTGATCAATGGGCAATTGCTGGCGCCCAAGGTTCTGGGATCGCGTCGCCACCTTTCCGGCGGCATCCAGCACCTGCACGTATACCCCGGGGGAAGAAAACTCGTCGACATCTGGCAGTACCAGGGAGGGTCCAACGGCGGGCGAGTGTCCGGTCACCATTACGGAACGAAGCACGTCCCCAGCTTTGCTGGATAGAGTACGATCGGTCTCGGCGTAGAGAAAGTAAGACAGGGCAAAGTACAGCAGAAGGCTGAACGTAATCAGGCTGACGGCAAGCAGGGCCGAATACCAGGTAGTGAGACGAAGCCGAATCGACACGCCGCCCTACTCCCTCAATACGTATCCGACACCCCGAACAGTATGGATCAATCGAGGTTCCCCGACAGCCTCCAATTTGCTCCGCAGGTATCCGACATACACGGTCGATGTAGCCC
>JAMDCE010000108.1 GCA_023489135.1 Chloroflexota bacterium | reverse complement strand
GCGGGGTGCTGGAACGACATCCGTCTCTAAAGATTCTTCTTGCACGCCTTGGGGGAGCAATTACTACATGTGCCGGCCGCATCGACCATGGCTGGGAGTGCCGGCACGGCCGGGCGCACGTGCCGCCCTGGGGTCGGGACCTGATTCCAAAGAAGCCTAGCGAGTATCTCAAGAAAATGTATGTGGACACGCAAACCTTCCACCCTCCGGCCATCATGTGCGCTGTCGAGACGCTGGGGGTCGACCACGTGCTCTTAGGCAGCGATTTCCCGCCTGTGCCTCGGTCTCTCAAGCTGACTGTGGAGGACGTAAGAGGCCTGCCCATAAGCGATGGGGATAAGGCCAGGATTCTCGGAGGCAACGCAGAGAAGCTCTTCAAGTACGAATCTGCCTAGGGAGCCAACATCGATGCAGCGGGATGCCCAGATGCAAATACCCAGAGAAGGGATCGTGAGCACTGGATCGTGGCTGCTCCGCGCGCTGGTCTCGGTCAACCCGCTGCACGCAGGTATGCTGGTTGCCCTGGCGCTGCTGATCGCGCTTCCAGTCGGCACCGCGGTATTCATGAGTTTCAGGACGGGACTGCCAGGACAGGTCAGACCGCTGACGCTAATCAATTATCAGACCGTCTTCTCCGATCCCTTCACCTATGAGGTTCTCCGAAACACTGTCTTCTTTGCCGGGGGAACGATAATTGTATCGTTACTTTTCACAGTGCCTATCGTCTGGCTGCTAACTCGGACGGATCTTCCATTTAAAGAGGCCATCTATCTCTTGATGACGGTGGGCATTTTAATTCCAGTGTTCCTCAGGACGATTGGCTGGGTTCTTCTGCTTAGCCCCGAGATTGGGATACTCAACCAGTTGGCACAGCAGCTATTCGGGTTGAAAGAACCGCCTTTGAGCGTGTACAACCTTCAAGGCATGGCTTTTGTCCAGGGGATTTCGCTCGTGCCGGCGGCCTTTTTCATGCTTGCGGCGGCTTATCAGGCGATGGATCCGGCGCTCGAAGAGGCGGCATATACATCTGGTGTTGGCAAGTTAAAGACGCTGGTACGCATCAATCTGCCCATTACGTTGCCTGCGATCGTGGCCGTCGTGGTCTATCTATTTATGCTCGCGATGTCAGTCTTCGAGGCTCCGGCGATCCTCGGGTTGCCAAGCAGGGTCTTCGTGCTGAGTTCCGCTATCTACTTTGCTGTCACTCCTCAGGCTGGTCTCCCAAACTATGGGATTGCCGGCGCCTACGGCATGACTATGATCGTCGTCGGGCTTGCTTCGAGTTATCTGTATTTTCGCGTGGTTCGTGAGAGTAGGAGATATGTCGTAGTGACCGGCCGGGGATATCGCCCGAAACTGATGGAGCTAGGTGGATGGAAGGTGGCGGGGATGGCTTTTGTAGCCCTTTACTTCGCTCTGGAGATATTTATGCCCTTCGGTGTGCTGGTCTGGGCTTCTCTTCTACCATACTTAATGCTGCCTTCTTCAGAGGCGCTGGCCCTGGCGAACCTGGATCACTACGTGTCCATTCCCCGGTACGCTGGCTTTAATCCTTTCCTCAATACGTTGACGTTGGTGGTGTTGGCGCCGGCTGCGGCGATGATCATCAGTATGCTGGTTTCCTGGATAGTGGTTCGCTCCCAGTCCAGGCTGAGGGGGATTATCGACGCACTCGCGTTCTTACCCCACGCGGTGCCGCACATCCTCTTCTCGGTAGCACTCGCTTATCTGGCGCTGGTATACCGCCAGTTCCTGCCTGTGTACGGCACGATCTTCATCGTCGTGATTGCGCACGCCATAGCCTATATCAGCTACGGCACCAGAACGATGAACAGTGCGATGATCCAGATACATCGCGAGTTGGAGGAGGCAGGCAGGGTATGCGGCGTGTCCGAATTTGGCGTGCTACGGAAGATCCTCATTCCTTTGATAGGGGGAGCGGTTTTCAACGGCTGGCTTTGGATCGGACTGCTATCCTATCGTGAGGTCACTATGGCGCTAGTGCTATATTCGCCAGGCAGCGAGGTCATATCGACGATGATCTGGAAGTACTGGCAATCTGGCTTTGCGCCACAGGTTTCGGCAATTGGCGTCGTGCTAATCATAAGCGTCTTCATTGTGGTCAGTCTGCTTCGCACTGCCTTCAGGAGAATTCAAGGGACTGCCGGCTATAGCGCCTAGGCGGTGCTCTGTCCCCCGTATCGACTTCGAGGTTGCACACCGAGGGCCATCCTCTCGCCAAGACTTTTCAATATCAGGCAGACGGGATATAATTCAAGTCGATCTCTGAGTAAGCAGGTTTCAAAGTGAAAATCACAATGGTCGGCAACTTTGGCCTCTGGCATAAGGGTACCATGGGCGTAAGAGCGCTGCCGATGGCCAAGGCGTTAGCCTCAAGAGGGCACGACGTGTGCCTCATAATCCCTCCATGGGATGATCCCAAGGAATCTGGGATCGAAACTGAGATAGAGGGCGTGCGGATATCCAACGTTAAGCTGCCGCCTGGCGTTCCCCTGATCTGGCACGCATTACTTACCATTAATCTCCTGCGTCGCACGTTGCGCGAGCCCGCCGATGTCGTCCATATTTTCAAGCCAAAGGCGTACGCTGGGTTTGTCGGGCTGGCTTTATGGATAATGAAGAAGCTGCACCTCTATAAGGCCACGCTAGTCGTCGATACAGACGATTGGGAGGGCACCGGCGGCTGGAACGACCTTGAGAGCTTTCCTCGTGTCGTCAAATGGTTCATTTCGTGGCACGAGCGAACCGCCCTTCGATGCAGCGATGCTGTGACAGTCGCAAGCCGTGCCCTGGAGCTCATCGTCTGGTCGCTTGGTGTTAAGAGACAGCACGTTTTTTACGTGCCTAACGGAATGTGGCGTTCTGGTGGGGAAGAGCCTGTTGCTGGGCCTGGCCGGCTGGGGTTTGCGCCGTCGGGCATTGCGGGCTATCCCGTTATACTGCTTTACACGCGGTTTTTCGAGTATCGACCCGAGAAGATCGTGGACATTCTGTCCGCGCTTAAGAATAGGGGACTGCGCTTGAAGCTGCTTATCGTCGGTAAGGGACTCTACGGTGAGGAAGACGTGCTGCAGGAGAAACTGCTGGAAGCTGGACTGGCGAGCGACGTCGTCTTCGCTGGATGGCAGAAGGCTGAAGATGTGCCAGGCTGGCTCAGCCTGGGGGACGTCGCCATTTACCCTATGGACGATAACCTGCTAAATCGTGCAAAATGCCCGATGAAGCTCGTCGATTTGATGGCCAACGGTATTCCCGTTGTTGCCGAAAAAGTCGGGCAGGTGTCAGAATATGTGGAGCATGGCTCATCGGGCATACTTATCGAGCCAGGGGATATCGATCTTTTCGCCACAGCGGTTGCCGATCTGCTGGGCGATGAGCGCACTCGACGTCTACTGAGTGAAGCTGCGAAGAGGCGAATCGCGGAGGTGTTCGACTGGCGCCGACTGGTCAATGAGGTGGAAGCCGCTTACGGCGCAAGGGAGGAACAGAGGTGAGAGGCTGGGGCGTTCTCTTGTGTCGCTACCTCGCTCTGCTCAATCTCTCTTGAAACAATCTGCTTCTGGACTCGGCTTGCCGAAGTAATAGCCCTGGCCAAAGGTGATGCCGACATCCTTGACGATCTGAGCGATAGCCTCGTTTTCCACGAACTCGGCGACGGTTTCCTTGCCCTGCGCCCGCGCTAGCGTTTGCA
>JAMDCE010000401.1 GCA_023489135.1 Chloroflexota bacterium | reverse complement strand
TCAGGATGACCAGCTTCCACTTCTCATCTTTGACGATACGCCATATGGCGTAGGAAGCTGGATAGGCTAGAATAATTACCCCGACCAACAGCATCGCCACCACTTCGAAGGTCCAAAGGGTAATCTTCCAGAACGTGGCGTTAAGAAGAACGTCACGATAGTTGTCCAGGGTGTAAATCGGTTGCAAGCCCCGAAAGCCGGAAGTCCAGAAACTGAAGAAGAAGACGGCGACGAGAGGCGCTCCCACGAACAGAAGCATCCAGAAGCTGCCAGGGAAAAACAGCAGAGCGGTCAGCAGCCTGGGACGATTCTCGAAGACTCTGACGAGTCCGGATAGAGCGTGATCCTTCGTTACTCCGGCGAATCCTGGAGTTTTCTGTTGGTAAACCTGACTTTTCTCCACCCTCACTTCTCCCCTTGAAGATCAACCCGCCTCCGGCCCAGCCAGGTAAGCGAGATTTGTGCTCGACCCAGGGTTTTAGCGGTTTGTTTACGTGTGGACCAGGGAGGTCCCCTTCTCATTCCTGGGACAAGGTCTCCGCAGAGACGCGGCCAACCGCGCCTCTGCGGATTCGCTCAAGAGCCTCAGTTTGCTTTTAGCCTCCCTAGGCCGAGAGGAAATCGTTCCAGCGCTTGGCGTAGTAGTCGGCTTCCTTTGGCCAGGTCATCCAGTGCATTATGTTGCCCCAACGCTTCTCGTAGGAGCCACCGTCCCGTCCGGTTAAGGGCCATTCCTTCTTAGGCTCGGGGCTCGATCCTCCCTTATACCACCAGTCATAGTCGTTGATCTCTTTGCTGGTGCGGTTGTAGGTCTTAAGATACTCATCACACGTCTTGGTAGGAGAATAGTAGCCCTGTGTGGCCACCTGCGCGCCCCACCAACCCTCCAGACAGAAGTTGAAGTAGTCGACGACGGCGTCAAGGTTTTCGGTGCCTTTGCGGACGGCGATGCCGTGGAACCAGGCCGTGTACCCCTCTTTGGGGAAAGCGTAGTAGCAAGATACTCCCTGCTTCTTTACGTCTTCCACCACCGGGTTCCAGGCGTCGGTCACCCAGGCTTCGCCGGAGGCCAGCAGGTTGACGCACTGCCCGTAGTCCTCCCAGATAACCCGGAATTGCCCCTCTTTCTTCTTCCCGATCAGGAAGTCTATGACCGAATCTATCTCCGGCTTGGTCATATCGGCGGAGTCTTTGATGTCGGCCAGCTTGTTGTACTTCATGTAGCCAGCACACCAGCCAGGAGTGAGAAGGCTGTCGTTGATGATGGCCGACTTGCCCTTGTACTTGGGATCGACCAGCGCTCCCCAACTATCGATATACTCTTTGGTGAGATCGTTGCGATAGCCGATAGAGTCACAGTTGTAGAACTGGGGAACCAGCTTGAACTCCTTCTGGGTCTTAGGGTCAGCCCAGACCTCAGCTAACGGCCAGCCGTTGTTCTTGTCGTAGCCCAGCGCCGACTCGCTTGTATAGGTGTCGCGGGCGTACTTCCAGGGCACCACTTTCTCGACGGGCATCGGCTGCAAGAGACCGGGTACCCAGAGCGCCTCATTCCGGTTGGCGTTGGTCTCGTTCGTGTCGTAATTCTTGTCACCTCCGGCCAGCCATTCCGTGATCATCGGCGTGAGGCCCGTGACTTTGCCGGTGGCCTTGTGGCCGGTCCGTCTTTCGAACTCCCGCAAGAACCTGTCCTGCACCGAAACGCCTAATCCGATGGTTCGCAGTTGCAAACCAGTGGATTTAGCCGTCTCACCTTCGGCCAGCGGCTCCCAGGCGTATTTCCTATCCGCCCTGGGTTTGGGCGAGGGAACCCATTCTCCCCCACCAGACGGGGCCGAAGTCGCTGCCGCGGGTGCTGTCGTGGCCGCGGCAGCCGGCGCACTGGTCGCCGTTGGAGCGCTGGAGGTCGATTCCGAGCCGCAGCCTACTACAGAGAGGCCTCCCATCCCTACTACCCCTAACGCTGCGCCAATCTGTAATCCCTGCTTCAGAAGGTCTCGACGGTTGTACTTCGTTCTGTTGAGGAAATCATCGCCCATTGTTGGATTCTTCTCCTTTCGGTTAGGAAGAGTTCGTGGTTAGTTGCCGACAACGACATGTTGGGATCACAGGGTAGTGACTCTTACGACGGAAGAATGTAGGTATCCTGGGCCTTCCACCCAATGTTGAGCTTGTCTCCGTGCCGGGGAGCCAGATGGCGGGTCAGGCTCTCGTGCTGTTCCATCTTCAGTTCTTGCCCGCTGGGAAGAGCCAGGATGAGGGTCACGATGCTTCCCGTGTACTCCAACCCTTGAACGGTTCCCACCACTTTGTTGTCTAGTCCGTCACCTCCTTCGCCCACCTGTCGGAGCAGCTCTGCCCTGACTACGAACGTCACTTCTTTTCCTTGGGGCGCTGTTTCTGCCGCCCCTCTCAGGGTGAAGACTCCATCGGTGGTCCTCACTCTAAGATCGGCCCCTTCGCTAGCTTCTACTTCCCCTTCGAAGATGTTGTTCTTGCCAACGAACCCTGCTACGAACCTGGTTCTCGGCCTTACGTAGATCTCGCTGGGAGTACCTATCTGCTCAAAACGACCCTTCGCCATCACGACGATGCGGTCAGCCATGGCCAGAGCCTCGCTCTGCTCTCCCGTGAGATGAATAAAAGTGATGCCCATCTCTCTCTGCAATTGCTTGAGCTCGCTCTGCATCTCGATCCGCAGCTTGGCGTCTAAGGAGCCAAGAGGTTCGTCCAACAGAAGCACTGACGGCTCCAACACTAATGACCTGGCCAAGCCTACTCTTTGCTTCTGACCCCCACTCAACTCGCTTATCCTGCGTTCGCCGTATCCCTCCAAACCTACATCTTTCAGAGCCTTGGCCACTCTGCTCTTACTCTCGCTCTTAGATACCCCCCGCATCTTCAAGCCAAATTCCACGTTCCCGTGAACGTTCGTGTGGGGCCACAAAGCAAAATTCTGGAAAACCATACCCACGTTGCGCTGGTAAGGCGGAACGCCTTTGACGTTCACTCCCTTGATGTATATCTCTCCGCTCGTCGGAGATTCCAGCCCGGCGATTAGCCGCAGAACAACGCTCTTCCCACAACCACTGGGCCCGATTATGGAGAGAAATTCCCCCCTTTGGACCGCAACGGAAGCATCGTTGACCGCCATGACTGGTCCATACTGCTTATTTACCTGGTCCAGGACGATATCCGCTTCGGTCACTAGCGCAGTCTCCTTTCTTCTAGCCAAGCCTCTGCTCTATCTTGTCGCTTCCCTCAACCCGGTAGAATGAAAGTCTCTTCCGATTTCCACCCCACCGTAACTGCACTCCCCAGGGCTGGCGGAACGAGCCGGGATAGACTCTCGTGCTGTTCCATCTTCACTTCTCGCCCACCAGGCAAAAGCAGAGTGACCGTCACCACACTGCCGGTGAACTCTAGCCCGGCCACTGTTCCACTTATCGCGTTGTCCAAACCGCCCCCTCCGTCAGCTTGTCGAAGCACTTCAGCCCTGACCACAAACCAGATCTCTTTCGAGCTCGGTTTCGACTCCGAAGTCGTCTTGAGGCTGAAGGTGCCTTCGGGAGCGACCGCCCGGACTATATCACCCTCAACCGATTCCACGGTCGCATGAAAGATGTTGTTCTTGCCCACGAATCCGGCGACGAACCTGGTTCTCGGCGTGGCATATACTTCAGTCGGAGTGCCTATCTGCTCGAAACGCCCCTGCGCCATCACC
>JAMDCE010000217.1 GCA_023489135.1 Chloroflexota bacterium | reverse complement strand
ACACCGCGATGACCCTGGAAGAACACGGCCAGCGTTGCGTCACAGCGCTCTGCTCTACGATAATCATTCCCGTTCCGCCCATGGCCCTCTTGCGATAGTACTCAATAAGCACATCAGTAACGAAACCGTCAGCGTCGGCCTGGTTGGTAAGCAAAGGAGCCATCAGAATGCGGTTCTTTATCTCCAATGTACCGATGCGACCGGGAGTAAATAATGCGGCGCCATTCATTCCATCACTCTCCTATTTAAGGAAACTTCATGTTGACGCGGCGTCGGGCCGTAGATCGATGCGCCTGTGGGGTATCCGAATCTCCGGGATCTCCTTCTAGGATGGCCAAATTAGAGAGACGCTGGATCACTCCTTCGGCCTCACCTCTGCCCTGCCCGTACCGCGTTTCAAGGTTACTGCGGAAGGACCGAGCTAAACGTACGAGGTCTCGTCGTTGTGGCCTACAATCACCTGGTCACCCCTTACTATCACCGGGACCAGCCGCTGGTTGGCGATGGCGATCATCTGCCCCAAGGCCACCGGGCTCTTCGAGACGTCGATCTCTTCGATTTCAAGTCCTTCCCGAAGCAGTTCCTCCTTGGCCGCCTGACAGTGAGAGCAGCCGGGTTTCGTGTAGATGATAACTTTCTCCGCCACGGTAACCTCCTCGATGCAGAAATACGACGATCTATTCTCCGCGTGTAGCCCAAAAGGGCGTGGGCACCATCGGCCTACCAGGTTGAGCGGGCGCGGGTGCGGGCGCCAGAAAGGGAAGAGAGGCCCAATTCTAGCGCTCGATATGCACAGAAAAAGAAGTGGCGGACATCGTGGTGCCTGGACCACCGGAGGCAGCTTCGCCGAAAGGCGTCCGATCGATTCGCCTTGGACTTCCCCAAGATGCGCGATCCTGGAACTGAGGCGATAGTGGCTACCAACGTGTCGCCACTTTTAGAACGCGTTCCATCTTCGACATTGGAGATAGTGACGGCAGTATACTCTCCAGCCAGGTTCGAGTCAATAATAGAGTCAGCGCAAACTTCGACGGTGTTGACCCGCAGTCACCATCAGGGCGAATTCGACAAAATAGATTCACAAAGCATTAAGTAAAAGGCGTATTTTGACGATACTCTACCAATAGGGAGAAGATTGGCCATTTTGACCGATAAAGGGAGAGTGCGAAGTGACGCGTTTGCCGACGCTTGTGCGAGCTGTCCTTGCATACCCCTTCTCGAGCGTTCGCCGTAGCTTGCTGGTTCTGGTGGTACTCGCCGTCGTCCCGGCGCTGGCTCTTCTGCTCTACACCGCCTCCGAGGAGCGCCGGCTTGAAACGGTTGAGGCGCAGACGAACGCCCTGCGCCTGGCCAGGCTGGCCTCCCAGGAGCATCAGCGGCTGGTAGAAGAAACGCACCAACTCCTGGACGTTCTGGCCCAGCTCCCCGAAATACGTGATGTTAATCAAGGCGTCCGCAATGCCCTCCTCGCCAGGCTTAGGCAGCATTATCCCATCTACGCCAACCTCGGGATTCTTAATCTTGAGGGTGATCTGGTCGCCAGCGCCATCCCCGTCGACCGGCCGGTTAATGCGAGCGACCGCAGCTACTTTAGGGACGCCGTGGCGCGATCCGACTTCAGCGTCGGAAGCTTCCAGATTGGCCGCGTCACTGGGAAAGCCACGCTTAGCTTCGCCAGCCCCATTTTCGACAACGGTGGAAAGATCCAAAGCGTCGTCTTTGCCGCACTGGACCTGACCTGGCTGAACCAGTTGGGAGGTGAAGCGCCTTTGCCTCCAGGTTCGACGCTCGCGGTGGTCGATCGTAATGGTACTCTGCTGGCCCGGTATCCCGACGGCGAGAAATGGGCCGGCAAATCCGTTTCTGACGCCGCCGTCATCAAGGCCATGTCGAGCGACCGAGCAGGGGTGACTGAGGCCAGGGGCGTAGACGACGTCCAACGCATCTACGCCTTCACTTCTTTGGCTGGTGTGCCTTCGAACGACGCGGTGTATATATTGGTCGGAATCCCCAAAGAAGCGGCTCTGGGGAACGCCAATCAGGTTCTAATCCGGAACCTTGTAACCCTGGGCTTCGTCGGGTTGCTGGCCCTCCTGGTGGCCTGGGTAGGCAGTGACTTCTTTGTCCTTCGGCCGCTCGGCGCTCTGGTGAAGGCGACGAAACGGCTCAGCGCGGGCGATCTCACCGCACGCACCGGTTTGAACTACAAGCGCGGCGAATTGTCGCATCTGGCCCGTGGGTTTGATGAAATGGCTGACTCTCTGCAGCGACATCATGAGCAGACTCAGGCCCTCGCTCGCGTCGGAGCGGCCCTCAACCGCGAGCTCGAGCCCGTGAGCGTGTTCGAGGCTATCTGCCAGGAAGCCTTGACTGTCTTCAAGGCCGACGCGGCCACGGTCATGCAAATCGACCCTGTTACTAACGCACCGCGGTTCATGGCCGGTCGGGGCTTCTCGCCCCAGTACGTTTCGACCGGCGCCCTGCTGTTTCCAATCATTCGCCAGCAGAAAGCTCAGATCCAGGCGGGGGTGATCTTTGACGATGTAGTGGCGGCCGTGCCGCAGAGAGCGCCCCACTACCTTCGTGAGGGGCTGAAATCCGCACTCTGCGCCGTGATGTTCGAAAAGGAACGCCCTCTCGGGGCGTTAGCCGTTTTCAAGAAGACAAACTCCGTTCCGTTCTGTCCCGAAGACTCGTCTTTGGCCGTAACCTTTGCGGAACAGGCTGCCGTCGCCGTCGTCAAAGCCCGTCATTACGCGGATAGCCGGCGTCAATTGAAACTGCTGCAGGCCCTCCACGACATTGACACGTCCATCGCTTCCAGCCACCACCTCTCTCCCATCCTTCGCGTTTTCCTTGAGAAGGCCGTGGCCCTTCTCAAGGTTGACGCGGCCGATGTGTTGCTGCTCAATCCCCAGACTCAAGTCATCAGGTATGCCGCTGGATCGGGGCTCCACACGCACGCCCTCCGGCATACCCACCTCAAACTTGGCGAGGGACACGCCGGCCGGGCCGCGCTAAAAAAGGAAATCGTGAGAATAGCCAACCTAAGCGAAACCCCAGGGGAGATCTCTCGGTCCCCCCTTCTGGAAAAAGAGCAGTTCGTCACCTACTACGCGGCCCCTCTAATCGCCAAAGGACAGGTTCGAGGGGTCCTGGAGATCTTCCACCGTTCTCCTTTCGTCCCGTCGGAGGACTGGTTGGACACGGCCCAGCTTCTCGCGGGACAGCTAGCCATAGCCATAGACAACGCTTCACTGTTCGATGGCCTTCAACGTTCCCACGACGAACTGGCGTTGGCCTACGACACTACTCTCGAAGGATGGTCTCGTGCCCTCGATCTTCGCGACAAGGAGACCGAGGGACATACTCAGCGGGTCGCCGAGGTGACCCTGCGCCTCGCTAGAGAGATGGGGGTGAGTGGCGACTACCTGTTGCACATCCGGCGGGGCGCCCTTCTTCACGATATTGGGAAGATGGGAATCCCGGACAGCATCCTGCTGAAACCGGGCCCCCTTTCCGAAGAAGAGTGGGAGATAATGCGTCTTCACCCGGTCTACGCCTACCAGCTACTGTCACCGATTTCCCATCTCCAGCCAGCGCTGGACATCCCCTATTACCACCACGAGAAGTGGGACGGAACAGGTTACCCACGGGGACTGAGGGGTGAACAAATCCCGATAGCGGCGCGAATATTCGCCGTGGTGGATGTTTGGGATGCGCTCA
>JAMDCE010000355.1 GCA_023489135.1 Chloroflexota bacterium | reverse complement strand
TGCACTTCGGCAACGGGCACCTCCTGCTCCACGCCGTCGCGCTCCACCCGCGCTGTCTGGGGAGCCATCGCCGTAAGATTCTTCACCGCGCGGCGGGCACGTTCGGTGGTAAAGTTCTCCGCGTAGTCGCCGATCCGCATGAAGAACACGATGACGGCTGCGGTGGCCCATTCGCCGACCACGATCGCGGCCAGGACTCCCAGCGTCATCAACGTGTGGGAAACGATCTGCGCCTTGAGAGCGGCACGGACGACGTTGCGGAAGACAGGGTAGCCGCCTATGAGAACGATAGCCAGTCCAATGGGCCACGGCACCCGTTCGGTGAAGGCTTCGAACAGCCCCAGCCACTCACCCACGACAACCACGAACAGCACGGCGCCGAAGACGACGCCAAACAAGGCGAGGATGCGGTTGGTGAAATCTCCGAGTGGAGAAGGCGCAGGACGAGGCTCAACCGCAGTGGCGACCGAGTAGCCTGCGCCTTCTACCGCTTTGTGGATAGCTGGCAGGTCTACCAGCCCTGGATCGAGCCGGACGACGGCTTTCTCCGAAGACAGGAAGACCTCCACCGACTCGACGCCGGGGAGCGCCGAGATGGCGTGCCTGACGTGTTGTGTGCATTCAGCGCAGTCCATCCCACGAATAGGAACCTCGATGGTTTTCGGCGAAGTGTTCATTGCGACGTCTCCTTTGGTTTCGCACGGATAATTGTCACCATCAACAAGGTGACACCCAACACAATGAGACTATCGGCCAGGTTAAAGGTCGGCCAGCGAGTCGCGCTCAGGCCCACATCCAGGAAGTCGGTGACGCGGCCATCGGGCAGCCGGTCGGCTAAGTTGGCAACTGCACCGCCAAAGAGCAATCCGATGGCCCACCCGGCTGCTGGTGAGAGGTCGCCGGTGCGTAGCGCATTCACGATCCAGGCTGCCAGTCCGAGGATGACTACTCCGGTAAGGACGACTGGTCCTGGCCCATTGCTGGCGAAGATTCCGAAGCCAAGGCCGGCATTATAGCCCAGCGTCAAACGGAAAACCTGCCCGATGACCGATACGGGCTGGTCGAGAACAAGCGTCTGCTCGGCCCACATTTTGGTCGTCCAGTCCAACGTCAACGCGATCAGAAGGGCTGGCAGCAGTCTGTATACTACTTTTTTCATCTCGTCACCTGCCGCCTTGCAAAGGCGCTACAGTGCGTGCATCCGTAAACGCCTTTTGCCACATCTGCCAGCAGCCCTTCAGCCGGGCGCAGAATCGTCGCTACCCGCGCGTCGCTCAACTGATACCACACTAAGCGGCCCTGTTGCTCGCACACAACCAGCCCGCACTCTCGCAGACAGCCAAGGTGGTTGGAGACGTTCGACTGGCTCAGACCCGTTGCCTCGACGGTCTCGGTGACGCTGAGCGATCTATCGCGCAATGCGTCAAGGATTGACAGACGGGGCGGATCGGAGAAGCCCCGAAAGAGCTTGGCCTTCAGGCCGATAGCTTGAGCGTTTGCGATAGCCGACACAACTGAGCCTCCACTGTATTGCCATATCATCACTTGGTGATATAATACTCGCAGAGACACGGGTTGTCAAAGCCAAGATGGACGAATTCGATTCTTTTGTTATCTCGATAGGTGAAGGCCGTTGTTGTGACAGGAGAACTCGCTCTGATGACTCCACACTGGTTGGGAGGCTAAAAGACCAGGGCATAAGAGCAAGGGGCGCTTGATTTCCCTGTCAAGATGCGTACACTATCTCTAACGGTAAACGCAAATGAAAGCAATTATCAGATGAAACAGAGGACATGGGGTCAGAGTTGCGTCATAGACGTTACGGTTGGTTTTGAATTGCTGGTTGGACTCGCGGCCAGCATAGTGGGTGCTGTGGGCTCAATCTGGGCGGCGTTTGGGCCGATATCGCACCGCGAAAGTGCGCCTTCTCTGCTCATCATTCTTACCAGCAACGAAAGCTGGTTACCGAGCATAGGCGGCTTGAGTATCTCCCCCGTCACCTTCGCCTTCGTCACGGTGATGTTGCTGTGTGCGGTTGGCATCGCTATCGGTGCCTATCGGCACAGCCGATATGGGATCAGGGCCGGCCTGGCGCTGCTCTGGCTATCCAGCATCATCTTCTCAGTCGGTGTGATCATCAGCGACCTCAGCATTGCAGTGTTCTTGTTGCCCTCTGCGCGTCCTGCGCTCATGGCGGCCGTATCCGGGAGCTTCGCCGAGTTATGGAGCATCTCGGTGGGGATGGTCGGACCAGTGAGACGTTAGCAAGGCATCGTTGGCTTCGCCTTTCTGAAGCAGTAACTAAGCTAGGTGGCGCATCCGGCAAGTCTATGCCACTTCTGCTAAGTCTGGATTCCGCACTTTCGTGGTCAGAGACAAATGCTCGTGCTATGAGGCCAGATTTCGACGGCTCTTGGCGGCATCTACGCCGGTCATGGTGAAATCTTTCTCGAAGGCCCAAACTGCGAAATCCAGACCAAGGTATTCACAGGAAAGGGCCAGGGACACCTCCTCGGCAATTCCATCGCAAATGGTGTCTGGATGCCCTATTCCCTTGCGTTCAACTATCTCGATAGGCTGCTCGGACACGTGGGGCGTCTCCAATTGTTCGACCGAGAAATTCCGCATAGTCCTCCTTACAGTGCCGGCAGGGTGAAGTGGAAGGTGGCGTAGCGGCCGGGTTCGCTCTCCACCCATATGCGTCCACCGTGGGCCTCCACCAGACCCTCGGTGATGTACAAGCCGAGCCCAAGGCCGGGGGCCTTCTCCAGCCGAGCAGCCTCAGCACGATAGAATCGGGTGAACAGCTTCGGCACATCCTCCCGCTTGATACCTGGTCCCTGGTTGGTCACTGAGATCATCACTTTCTCTTCACGACGCTCTACGTCGACGATTATCGGTGTCTCCGGATACGAGTACTTGGCGGCGTTCGACAGCAGGTTAGTCATAATCTGTTCGATTCGATCAGGATCAACATCGACTGTAGGTATCGTACCTCTGACCTCAACACTCACTTGATGTCCCTTGGTCAGCTCTTCGGTGCGGCCGACCATGTCCCGAATGAGGGACACCAAGTCTACCCGCCGTTTTTCCAATTTCAGGCGGCGGGCTTCGATGCGTGAGACATCGAGTAGGTCGTCGACCATCCTATCCAACCGCCGCGTCTGGCTCGCCACGGTCTCCACAGCCTTCTGGAAAGAAGATGGCAATGCAAGTGTGTCTTTAGAGCGTAGTAATAGCTCCGAGTAGCCCCTGATGATGGTCATAGCTCCTTTGAGGTCGTGGGCTACTACCGAGACGAACTCCTCGCGTTGTCGCTCCATCTCCCGAATCTGGCTGATATCGTAAAACACGTTGATTGCCAGAATCACGTTCCCACGCCCATCGCGCACGGCGCTCGCGCCAAAACGAAGGTGATACCTTTTCCCATCCGAGCGAACATAGATGGCCTCGAAATCACGGAACGTCTCACCGCGTAGAACTCGATGAGGCGGCCACTCCTCAAGAGGAATGGGCCGGCCGTCCGGGTAGCGAAAGTCGAGCGGGGCGAAATCGCCGATGTGGCCGTACTGGCCCTCCGGCCAGGGTAGTTCCCAGATCTGTCGGGCAACGCGGTTCAACCGCACGACTTGGCCGCTTCGATCTATGACGACAACCCCTTCGGCCATATTCTCGATGATCGCGTCCACCTCGTCAGCCTGGCACTTTTCTCTCTCAGCTAGTTCCGCC
>JAMDCE010000066.1 GCA_023489135.1 Chloroflexota bacterium | reverse complement strand
CACAAGCTCCAGATGCCCTTGCCTCAGCGAATGAAAATCCACGAAATGTAGTGCCAATTTCTTGCCTTTTCACGCTCAGATCAGAGACCCCCGAGCGTGAAACTGCGGAAGTTGGGCTAGACGAATGTTCGTACCCGCCTGGCAAACTGCGGGAGCATTAGTTCCGTAACCTCCCGCAGGTTACGCCATAGTTCGGATGACGGTCAAGTAGAGTACCTGCGGGAGGATTTCGTATTGCTCGATCTTTCTTCTGGCAAGAAACTTCTCAAGGGACGCTTGACTCACCTTAGATAGGCCTATGACGGGACACTACGGATGAAAGATGCCCTACCGTGATCAGGTTTTCGTTGAAGGCAGCTACTACCATCTCTTCAACCGCAGCGTCGATGGAGAAAAATTATTCTTCAATCGTGAGACCTATGAATACTGTTTACGACTGGCCAATCTCTATCGTCGGAAGTGCGGCGTTTCCGTCGTCGCCTATTGTCTGATGCCTAACCACTACCACTTTCTCCTCAAACAGGAGACTGGTGAACCTTTATCAAAGTTTATCAATCTACTATTCAATTCCTACGTACAAGCGGTAAACCGGCAGCAGAGCCGCAAGGGACCCCTTTTCGAAGAACGTTTCCGGCATGTGCTTGTGGATCGAAACGAATATCTAGTTCACTTGTGCCGGTACATCCATCTTAATCCGGCAAAAGCAGGCTTGGTGTCTCGGCCAGAGGACTGGCCGTTCTCAGATTATCGAGAGTGGATAGGCCAACGTGCCAAATATCTCGGAGACAACGGCCCTGTCCAAGGGTTCTTCACGACCGCTGAAGAGTATCGCCAGTTCGTAACCGACTATCACGAAGAAACTCAAAATAGTGATAAAATTGGGAGATACATTTGGGATTAGGCGACGGCCTTGGTAATCTCCCGCAGGTTTCCTACTAGGCCAGCACTCTCGCTAGCCTGGTAACCTGCGGGAGGATTAACTCGGTCTATTCAGAACCTTGACACCTATCGAGAAGACAGCGCTAGGAGGCATCGATCATGGTTGAGGACATGAAACTTGAGCAACTTGTCGAAGCGTGCAGGCGTTTGCCGCCAGCGGAAAACGCATATCTGGAAAACGACTTCGTCATGAATCTTCTCCTCACTGTGCTTGACTATCAACAGTGGCCGGCAACGGTCGGGAACGCAATTGAGCATTTCAAACACAGGAGAAAAGGCGAAATCGCCAGCGCCGAAGATCTGAAGGGGCTTCTCGGTGAATATCCCGACGACAACTCGGGAAACACTGATCTAGCGCTGCATCTTTGGGGTTACAAGTTCTGGAAAAGGGCTCACCAGCTACGGGGATTGTTCGGCTACTTCGAAAGCAGGGGTGTAATGACGCAGGAAGATCTGGCAGAATGGGCCGACAAGCCCTACTATCTAGCATACTACAACGGTGAGATTGCCAAAGATTCTTTTGAGAGATTTCTAGAGAGATTCGCAACAGAGCGGCCCAAAGGTCTGGGATTTGCGTTATGTCAGTGGTTGGTGATGCGTCAGGGCGCTGAAACCATCAAGCCGGACAGCCGAGTAAGGAATTTCGTGTACGAAGCTACCCACGTTTGTCTCGACGACAGAACACTCGTGAACGACCTGACGAGAGTGGCAAGGCATCCTTCAATGAAGGCAAACGAATTGGATTGGCGCATTTGGGAGCACGGAGGAAAGTGACAACGGATACACCGATCCTCCCGCAGGTACATTACTTGGCCTTCACGCCAACTGCTTAGTAACCTGCGGGAGGGAGTACTCCATTCTCCCGCGGGTTACCAGGCGCGTAAGGCGATTGGGCGAGTGGAGTACCCGCGGGAGCCGGTGGTTTCCACTCCTTCCGGCCTGCCCGATCCCCGAGCAGATTCACGTAAGGGAAAACCCGAGATAGGTTCTCCTGATGTCTAAGTGGCCAAAGTTGCCACTGTCACTCCCTCCCCACCCTCGGGCGCTCGGGCGGCTTCGTAGGCGCGCACGAGGGGGTGGTCGGCCAGTATCTCTCGCACCACCCGGCGCAATACGCCCGTCCCCTTGCCGTGCACGATTCGCACCTCTGGCAACCCAGCCAGGTAAGCGTCGTTCAGGTAACGGTCCAGCGCTGGCTCGACTTCCTCAGCCCGCCAACCTCGCATATCCAGCTCCAGCGGCGCCGTGGTGGAAATCGAAGAAGTAAAAGTGACCTCTCGCGTTTTCTTCGCCTCTCGGCGGCCGACTTGCCTGATCCCAACCACGGGCACTCGCGCCTTGAACCGTCCCACCTGCAGCTCGATCTCACCGGCCTCGTCCGGAACGGCCAGAACCTCAGCCTCCTGGCGGAGGGTTTCTACCCAAACCCGGTCGCCGACCTCGATGTCGCGCGTGGTCTCAACGAAGGCGGGTCGCGGCTTGGGGCTCGCCCGCTTCTGCTTCAGCTCCGTTTCGACCTCTGCCGCTCGCTTAGCCGCTTCGGCCAGCCACTCTCGCGTCACGGAAACGGTTGACAGTTCCTTGGAGAGAGCCCTCAAGCGCTCGCGAACCTCGGCCAGCTCGGCGTATACTTCCTCGCGAGCCTCAGTTTGTGCTTGCCACCTCAAGTGATCCGCTTCCTGAAGCTGGCGAGTCAACTCCTCGCGCTGGCGCTGCACCTCCGCCCGCAGACGCTCGACCTCCTGATGGCTTTTCTGCGCCTCTTCTCTTTCGCTCTGTATTTCCGCCAGAAGTGACTCCAGGCGGATCTGATCCGGCGAAAGCCACCGCCGGGCGGCCTCAATTAGGTCAGACCTCAGGCCGAGCCGGTTGGCGATGGCTAGCGCGTTGCTCTGGCCCGGCAGACCGACGCAAAGCTTATAAGTCGGCGACAGAGTCTCGACGTCGAACTCCACCGCCGCGTTTTCCACGCCGGGCATCGCGTACGCGTAGCTCTTCAACTCGGCGTAATGCGTCGTGGCCACAGTTAATGCGCCTCTCTCCACCAGGAACGACACGATGGCTCTGGCAATGGCCGATCCTTCCGTAGGATCCGTTCCCGCGCCTAGCTCATCCAGGAGCACCAGAGAATTAGAGTCGACGTGCTCCAGCGTGGTGATTATGTTGGCCATGTGCGAGGAAAAGGTCGAGAGGCTCTGCTCGATGCTCTGCTCGTCGCCAATGTCGGCAAAGACCTTGTCGAAGACCCAGGCGGACGATCCTTCTTCCACCGGGAGGTGAAAGCCGGACTGAGCCATCAGGTTGAGCAGCCCGACGGTCTTAAGGGCGACCGTCTTACCTCCCGTGTTTGGCCCGGTGATGATCAAGGCCTGGAACTCTTTCCCCAGCCAGATGCTGATCGGGACGACGTTGCCCGAAAGAAGAGGGTGCCTGGCGCCGACGAATTTGAGAGAAGGACGCCTCCGCGCTTCCGCTTCAGACTCCGGGCCACCGCTCGGGCGTAGATAGCCGTCTATCTTAGGCTCGGTCGCCTTCAAGGCAAGACTGTAGCGGGCCTTTGCCAGAGCTAGATCGATGCTGGCCAGCATTTCGACGGTTTCGTTGAGCTCGCCGGCGCTGCCGCCTACCAGATTCCCTAACTCACGGAGAATCCGCCGGATCTCCGCCTCTTCGTCCAATTTCAGTTGGCGCCAATAGTTGTTGAGTTCCACCACGGCGAGGGGTTCCACGAAAAGGGTGGCTCCGCTGGCCGATTGGTCGTGCACGATTCCTTTGAGCTGACCTTTGAAGT
>JAMDCE010000292.1 GCA_023489135.1 Chloroflexota bacterium | reverse complement strand
GCGCTTCCGAGTTAACGACATGTTCATTCCAGAAGTCCTGATGTCGGCACGAGCTATGCGCTTTGGCATGGAAGTGCTTCGTCCGCTGCTGGCGGAGACAGGGGCCAAGCCGGTGAGTTCGGTGATTCTGGGAACGGTGGCCGGCGACCTTCACGACATAGGGAAGGATATCGTGCATATGATGCTTGAGGGAGCGGGTTTTCAGGTATTGAACCTGGGCATAAACGTGGAAGCTTCCAGATTCGTTGCGGCCTACCAGGAGCATAAGGCTCCCGTTATTGCCCTTTCCGCTCTGCTGAGCACTACTATGCCGCAGCAGCAGGCCGTGATCGAGGCATTCCAGAAGGCAGGCTTGCGCGACGAGGTGAAAATCCTGGTTGGGGGAGCTCCTGTCACTCAAGAATATGCGGACAAGATAGGGGCAGATGGCTATGCGCCCGATGCCGCCACTGCTGTCTTGTCCGCGAAAGAGTTGCTAGGAATCAGCTAGCTCGACGGTGAAGCTATACTCGTGCTTCTCGAAGCCCAATGATTCGTAATAGGCACGCGCAGCTGCTCGCTTGATCTTACTGGATAGCGCAAGTTTGTAGCAGCCCGCTTGTTTGCAGCGATCCATCGCAAACCGCATCATCTGTTTGCCGATTCCCTTTCCTTGCCAACTGGGGTGCACCTCCACGTCTTCGATCGCCTCCTGGATTGGTGTTAAACCCTTGGAGTTTCACGACGCCGCGGTCGTAAGAGACAAGGAATTAGCACGGCGTCCTTCTGATTATACAAGTTTGGTTGTAGAGAGGGAACCAGTCGGCTATAATCAATGTCGAATTCGTGTTGGTATTTGCTCAGAGGTGATTCGAGTTGCTTTCGTACACTCAAGCGTGCGAATTGCTGAATGAATACGGGAATAATGCGCCTTGGGTGCAGCATTGTTCAGCAGTATCCAACTTAGCCACTCACTTAGCAAGCATTTTTGCCGCAAAATATGATATCAACGTCGAGTTTGTTCGGAGCGTCTCTTTACTGCACGATATAGGCCGACCTCGTCGGCTACGCCCCGTTCCCCAACGAGGTGATCGACCTCATCCGCAGGAAGGGCATTCCCACCATAATGGGCAACTACGATGACGGGGTAGGTTTCGACCGCGAGGAGTGCGGGTGCGCCTATCGGCTTCCCGAGGAAAAGCGGCTGGGCGATCTCTCGCTCCAATGGACCAAAGCGCACGTCACTCCCGAGAACAAGGCCTTCCTGCGAAGCCTGTCCAGGGAGATACGGTTCGAAGCCGGCGGCCGGCGCTTTCTCCTGGTGCACGGCAGTCCCCGCCGCATCAACGAGTACCTCTTCGAAGATCGCCCCCAGTCCAGCTTCAAGCGGCTGGCCGAAGCCATTCACGCCGACGTGTTAGTCTTCGGCCACACCCACCGACCCTATACCAAAGAGGTCGAAGGCATCCTCTTCGTCAACGTCGGTTCCGCTGGCAAGCCGAAAGACGGCGATCCCCGTTCCTGCTATGCCCTGATCCAGGCAACCGACGGGAAGCTCGAAGTGACCTTCCGCCGCGTAGAATACGACGTAGCCAGAGCTGCCCATGCCATTCGCCAGAGCGACCTCCCCGACCAGTTCGCCGAGCAGCTAGAGCGAGGCGGCAACCAATGACGATCTGCTACGAAGTTTGGGCCTCTAGGGATCGGCCAACGCCAGCCGCGCATCCCCTCTCCCTTTGGGAGCATATGCGCTAACTTAAGCCCGAAATGACGGGGCCGGGGCAAAATCCCCTCTCCCTCTGGGAGAGGGCTAGGGTGAGGGCAGCTCCCCTGCTCGTCAGAGGGACTGAATATCTCGCCAATCAGTCAAGCGTAATTGACTGGCGAACGTTCTCGTAGTACCACACGTGTGCTCAGTTCTGGCCCTTAACAAAGGGTGAAAACATATGACCCCGCCAATACGTGTACACATAATCCTGCCAGCGGACTTGCTCGCCGAGGTGGACCGCGTGGCGGGAAAGCGCAAGCGCAGCCATTTTGTGGAATCTGCGATTCGAGAGAAGTTGTCGCGCGAGTCCTTATCCGCCGCTTTGCGAGAGTCGGCTGGCGCAATTGGCCTGGAGTCGTACCCGCAGTGGAAAACCCCTGAGAAGGTGTCAGCCTGGGTGCGATCGATGCGCCGAAGGGACGACGTGCGGCCCACGCGGAAAATCAGACGCTGAATGGATGAAGTCTCCTCCCCCCTTTGCCCCGTGTGAAACCTTTGACCGCAAAGCCGAGAAAAGAAGGTCGATAACCACCATTCATCTCGCGCTTGTACTTCTTTCGACAGGAACTACACCCAGATAAACTCGGTAAAAGTCGTAAGAAGGGCTTGACAGGGCAGCCCTGCTGCCTGTATCTTTGCACTGTTTCCCCCGCTTCCCCCAGACGGAAACGGGCATGAACCCTCCCTGACTCAAAACCCTTGCCTTGTCCCCTTTGGCGTTAGCGGTAAGCACTTGGAGCGAAGACGATGAAAGATAAATGGCTATCTGTAGATTAGGTGGACGAGACTGGGGAGTAGCTCGGCTTGAATCGAGGACGAAATCGCCCAGAAACGCGACCGACTTGTGGAAGCGCTGGAAAACCGTATGCAGCAGAAAACCACCGCTACACAGCTGTTCGTGATCCGATGGAGAGTGACTTAGCTGTAATCTAGCTGTAGGAGACGAATATGCCGACCGCAGAGCAACTTCGCAGCCGCCTTCTGAAAAGACTCAAGGAGCTTTTTCAGCTCGATCAGCCGGACCTGGATTTCGGTTTTTACCGTATCATGCACGCCAAGGCTCGGTACGTCTCGGAATTCATCGACAAAGATCTTCTGCAGATAGTCGCTGATGCCCTCGGGCAGGTGGATGAGACACGCCGGGCGCAATTGCAGGCGGAATATGAGAAAGCCGTTCAGACGGCCAAGACATTTGGTGTGCCCATTCCAGAGGAAAGCGAGCCTGTCAAAGAGGCAAAAGCGGCTCTGGACGCGGTGAAGGACACCGCGTCGGCGGAGGCTGAGGTCTACGACCACCTCTACCGTTTCTTCGAGCGGTATTACGACGATGGCGATTTCATCTCACGTCGCTATTACACACGCGAGACTCCTGGCAAAGCAGCTCCATTCGCGATCCCTTATAACGGCGAGGAAGTCAAGCTCCACTGGGCCAATGCGGACCAGTATTACATCAAGACGGCGGAGTATTTCTCTAATTTCACCTTCGATCTGCGGCAATCCCGGGAAGTTCTGGCCCTTCGCGAGCAGAATCAGCTTAGCGGTCTCCTAGTGGAAGGAGATCAGTCGCCGCTGCGCGTCCACTTCCGAATTGTCGAAGCTGCCGAGGGCGAGCACGACAATGTGAAGGAATCGGACGCTATCAGGCGCTTCTTCATAGTCCACGCTGCCAGGCCAGTCGATCTTACTGAAGAGGGAGAGTTGGTCGTCAATTTCGAGTACCGTCCCGATCCCGAAAAATCCGGCCAGGAAGCCGCGTGGCGTGATAAACGCAATGCCGAGACGGTCGAAACAGTTCTCGACAAGCTTGGGGAGATGGAGAGAGAGAGAGAGAGAGAGAGAGACGGCAAACGGCTGGATGAGTATCTGCGTCACCTGAGTGCCGTGGCGTCTACTGACACCGATAACAAGCGCCCGTTGCTGGCCAAGTATGTCAACCGATACACGGCCCGCAATACCACGGATTATTTCATCCAACAGATTTGAAC
>JAMDCE010000369.1 GCA_023489135.1 Chloroflexota bacterium | reverse complement strand
GCACAAACCCGGAAATAGCCCCCAAAGCTACCTTCGATTCTGGCCCAACGCTGAAGAGTAATAGCGCTATAGGAAACAGAATTATTTTGGGGATGGAGCCGAGGTAAACAACAATAGGCTCGAACAGCTTCCTCAGATACTCGATAGGGGCAAGCGCCAGGCCTACTACTATCCCGCATGCCACGGCTATTGCTGTGCCCATCCCAATCTCGTAGGACGATGTCACGATATCGGGCCAGATCTTTCCCGTCGACAGCAGCGTCCACGCCGCCTGAATCGTTCCGCTGAAGGTCGGCACGAGCCCGTAGAGCAAGCCTATATGCCCCAATATTTCCCAGATTACGATCGCGCCCGCTATAACGCCGATTTGGATCGCCCGTTCGCGGTTCAGAATCGAAGAGATCTTAGATTTTCGCCAGTTCGGTGTTGGCAGGCTCACCTCGGCCTCTAATCCCATCACCGCACCCTCTTCTCAACTTTGTTCAGTATCTCGACCATAACCACCACGATCGCCACGACCACGAAGATATAGCCATACATGTCCGCCACCTTGAATGTCATGTAAGTCGATGAGATCAACTTGCCAAGGCCACCGACTTCGACCAGGAATTCCACCGCCGTCGTCCCGATCATAACGTACATTAGGCCGAGCTTGAGACCCGAGAAGATAACAGGCGCCGCTGCGGGGAGAAGGATCTTGCTGAAGATTTGGTAGCCAGTCGATCCCAGGCTGCGCCCGCGCTTGATGTATATGGGCTTGATGTTCGAAAGGCCGGCCTGCGTGTTTATAACTACGGGAAATATGCCTAGCATGCCGCCCATCACTATCGGCACCCATTCTGTCCGGCCGAAGAACACCAGGAAGATTGGATACAGAAGGATCGTGGGGGTGGCGAAGGCTGCGCCGAGAAATGGCTCGCAGGCCCTGCCCAGCGTTTCGAACCTCCAAAGAAAGTAGCCAACAGCAAGTCCGAGAAGCGCCGAAGCGAGGAAGCCGGCGCCGATCTCGTAGGCGGTGGTCAACAGCGCGCTCACGAGATCGCCGGCCAGCACTCCTTTCCAGAGCGAGGCGAAGGCACGAGATGGCGCCGCCAGGATGATTGGGCTCACCCAGCCTGCGGCAGCGATCGCCTCCCAGACGATGAGGAGCGCCACGGCGAAATAGACGCGCCCCATCGCGGTGCTTGTGAGAAACCTTAGCGCATACCGTACCACCGGCAAGTTGAAGTCAGAGGTCTTGCGTCGCGCCTCAAGCATCCTGTTTGACCTCTTCTCGCAACATCTCCCAGATACGGTTGACCAGCCGGCTTGTACCTTCGTCGCCGATGGTGCGCGGCCGGGGGAGATCGATCGTCAGGGTTTCCTTGATATGCGCCGGCCTCTTGCTCATTACGATAACCCTATCGGAGAGAAGAACCGCTTCGTTCAGACTATGGGTAACCAGGATGATCGTCTGCCCCAGCCGTTCCCATATCCTGAGGAGTTCTTCGCCCAGGAACAATCTGGTTTGCTCGTCGAGCGCGCCGAAGGGCTCATCCATCAGCAGAATCTCGGGGGTCATTACCAGGGTTCCCGCAATGGCTACGCGCTGGCGCATGCCGCCCGACAGCTCGTTAGGATAGCTGTGCTCGAATCCTTTGAGCCCCACCAACTCGATCATCTCAAGGCTACGTTGCCGGCGCTCGTGTTTTGGCATACCCGATAGTTCCAGGCCAAACTCGACGTTTGAAAGTACAGTTCGCCACGGTAAAGTTGCATCCTCTTGGAAGACCATCTTTATGGAAGGATCAATCCTGTCTATCTCGCGGCCTTTCAGCGTGATTTGCCCGGAGCTCTTCGTCTTGAGGCCGCCAATGATCTCCAGCAGCGTGCTCTTTCCGCATCCAGAGGGGCCGATGATCGAGACGAACTCGCCCCTCTGGATGTCGATGTTCACTGCCTTCAGCGCAACGACCTCCCGCACCCCCTCACGGCGGTACGTCTTGGATACGTTGTCGATCGTCAGCACTTTATCAGGCAATTGCCACCCCCATTATTTATTGCTTCGGAACCGCGCTCAGGTCGGCCACGTCTTTAAGGGCCATGTCCTTGGTAATAAACTTGAACAGTTTGGCATACTTTACGGTCATGTCCCAACCTTTGATTTCGCCGAGGTTCCAGAATTCCTTGGGTTTGATCGACTTGAAATATCGGACGAGCATCTCCTCGGGCAAATCTGTGTTGGGTTGGTAAATCTTGGCTGCTCCCTCAGGATCTTTGGCAACGAAATCCGCAGCCTTATTCAATGCCCTGTAGAAAGCCGCGATAGCATCGCGTTTCTTTGCTATTGTGTCTGGCGTAGCGACATCCACTATGTATGTGTAATCCTTCAGAGAAGGGTAATCTGTGGTAGAAAATATGGGTCGGCCCCCTTCTTGCTCGATCTTGTAGGTATCTGGCGGGGTGGCCCATGCCACGTCGATCTGCTTGGTTTTCGCTGCCGTCCAGGAATCAGGAGTGCTTCCAGACGCTACAACCTCGGCCTTCACGCCCGTCTGCTCCAGAATCGCCAAAGCCAGAAGGTTGGTAGAAGAGCCCTGGCTACTATAGCCAATTTTCTTGCCCTCCAGGTCTTTGATCGTCTTAACAGGACTATCTTTGGGCGCCATCCAAACCATAAGCGGTCCAGTGTTCCCAGCGCTGACTATCTTGAGCGCGGCGCCCTGCTCAATCGCGCCCAGCACGCCCATTGGACCGGTTTGCAGCGCGAGGTCGACGCCGCCGGTAGTGAGCGCTCGTACTGTGTCGGCACCACCCTTGGTGAAGAAGAATTCGACTTGAATGCCCTCTTCTTTGAAGAATCCCTTGAGATCCGCAATGATGGCATTAGAGACCTCCGGTAGTCCCTTATGTGGATGGGCAACTTTCAGCTTAACTAGTTCCTTGGGCTTTTCTGCGGCTGGCTTCGCGGCGGCCTTCGTTTCCCCTTTTGTTTCTGCTTTTGGCTGCGCGTTCGAAGCTGACGGGGTTGCCGCTGGGGGTGCTGGGGTTGCTGGGGCTGCTGCCGGGGCGCAAGCCGCAAGCAGCATTGCAGAGATTACCGTGACTACCAGGACTAGTGACCAACTCTTCTCGCGGATCATAGTCATCCTCTTGCCTCTTCCTTTCATCTTTTCATAACTATTTGGTCGAGAATGGACAGACTGATCTCCATCGACCGACAGATAATCACGCCTGCGTAGAATTGGGGAGCAAAGCCTTTTAGATTGAATCTTGCCAGGAAATTGGTCGTGCGTTACTGAATTGACTCGTGATTCAACACAGGAATCATAAGCCACTATTTAGGCGTGCGGTGCCTGAAGGCTCAACGTTGAGGACACGTCTGCGCAAGAAGCAACACTCCTTGCGGCAAAGAAGACTTTTGCTATCGTCTTTGATAGCATCGACTGACTAGCAAGGAATACCAATGTTAGGGCCTATATTAGCACGCCTGTTTCACCCGCGTCAAGGCTCTGGCTACCTTAGCCTCGGTCCTAGGCTTGCAAGCCTATCATCGATGTGGTAGACTGATCACACGCTCTGGCGCTTGCCGTTCAACTAGAGAGGATTCGTCTTGGTTTAGCGATCTGTAGTGCGGGGGCTTGTCCCTCAGGAGTGGGCAGGATTTACCTAATGTCTTAATAGTCTTTAACGTTTAGATGCTAGGCGGCCTCCTGACAATGCTCAGCAATAGGTGGAATGCTGGTTTGTTTG
>JAMDCE010000197.1 GCA_023489135.1 Chloroflexota bacterium | reverse complement strand
CCAGCCTTACGTCAGCCGGGTCTTCAGGGGAGTTGAGCGTTTCCGCCGCGGCGGAAACGCTCAACTCCCCTGAATTAGTAAACGGAAAGCCACCCGCACATTAGGCGACCTTCTCCGGAGTCTCGACATCCTAGGCAGCGGTTGTCGGTCTCGATTTACTTAGAGATAGGCCGACGACGTAAGTTGATAGAAAAATAAGAGCAAAGGGAATCCATGTCCCTAGAATGCTAGCAAACATTGCAAAGCTTCGTTCCACCAGTGGGGCGATGACGGAGAGATCCAGGAGAATGGCAAGAAGCGTAAACACGCCGGCCGTCGGTAACGGCGCGGTGTAGTGGAACTTCCGGAAGTAAACCAAGGATACTGCTCCAAAAATAATTGGGACACCGATGGCGTGGGCGATGAGCGTGTTTTCTTAGAGACGTGATCCCCCGACCCATACCGATGATCGATCCACACAGCCCCCATCCCACAATTCCATGGGCCAGGATAACCGCAATCTTCTTGATTAGAATCGGATTCATAGCCTGCTCTCCTTTAGAAAGGTAGCGAATCATTCAGTTTCCTGAGAAGCCCGTCGAGCTGCCGGAGTTCCTCTTCCGGCAGGCCGACACAACAAGTCCTGTAGATTCTTTCCAGCGTAGGAGTTGAATGCCGGAGTGATTTGCCGGGCTCGGTAAGCCGGACCAAGAGACTCCTTCTATCACCAGGGTTGGCTTCACGAGTCACTAGGCCTTTCTTCTCCAACGTGTCTACGAGGCCCGTGATCGCCGCCGGCGAACAAAAACTAGCTGAGGCCAGATCCTTGAAAGGGGTTCCATCCTTCTCCCAAAGCAGGCTAAGAAGAGCATATTGCGCCGGGGTAAGATTGGCTTCCCGAATGGTCCGCTGCTGAAATCGCTTGAGTTTTCTCGAAACCTGTTCGACAAGCCGAAAGATCTCAGGCATAGAGCCCGGTTGGTACTTCTCGCTCAGCTTACGTTGTGCCTGCTTACTCATGTGCGTCCAATGCCAGAATCGTTAATAGATTAATTATTTATTGGTAAATTATAAACCACTGAAGAAAAAATGTCAAGAGTCGCCCCTTGACAACCGGCCAACCTCGTGCTATCCTGCCGCCTGGAAACAGGAATAGCTCTAGGTGCCCAACAGGGAGAATAGGGAAGCTGGTGAGAATCCAGCACGGGCCCACCACTGTGAGTGGGGAGCAACCCGCAGGTTAGGCCACCAACTGCAGCTTGGGAAGGCGCGGGAAGCGAAGATCCACGAGTCAGGAGACCTGCCTAGACCTTCGACGTGCCGCTCCACGGCCACGAACGAGGTCAGGCTGGGACCTAGTAATATAACGAAGGTCAAGCCCCTCAGCCAGGGAGTTGGTTGAGGGGCTTTTTGTTTTCGTGTGTCGGCACAGTCTTGAGTTGCAGGCCGACGTAAGGGCAGGTCTGACGTACTCTGAGGATTAGGTCGAAGAGGAGGGAAAGCCGACACTCGACGTTTAGGAGAGTTGTCAATACCTGTGAGACCTGCCCCTACCGGATGGGCAGTAGTCAAGTGATATTGAAAGGAGCAAAAGAGAACAATGGCAACGATGGACCAATCTTTTCCCGGCGTGGTGTATGGAGAAGAAGTGGCGAAGATCGAGCCGTACGGGGTCGAAGTGGTCCCCGAAGCGGAACGGCACGGCCACCCGAGGAGCCTCTTCTGGCTCTGGCTCGGCGTCAACATGTCTATGTCTACCTGGGTGACCGGCGCCGTGGCGACAACCCTCTTTGGCCTGCCCCTCTGGCTGGCCTGGCTGGCCCTCCTGGCCGGCGCCGCTCTCGGGGCCGCCGTGGTGGCCCTGCACAGCCTCTTTGGCCCCCGGCTGGGCGTCAGCCAGATGATCCATAGCCGCGCCGCCTTTGGCGCCCTGGGTAACGTTGGGCCGGCGGTCCTCTCAGCCATAATGATCGTCGGCTTCTACACGGTCAACGCTATCCTGGGAGCGTTCGCGCTGGATTCTCTGCTCCACATCGGTTACGTCCCGGCCCTGGCCATATTGGTGGCCGCTCAGACTCTCCTGGCCATCTACGGCCATAATATGGTGCACCAGTTTGAGAAGGTGATGGCCATCATCCTGGGGGTTCTCTTCCTCATAATAGGCGCCTACGCCGTTGGGCGGATCAACCTCGCCGCCCCTGGCAACCCTGCGGCGCCTCTCGCCGGTCTAGGCCCGTTCGCCGCTTTTCTCGGCTCGATGGGAGCCGCTCTTTCCTTTACTATCACCTACTCGGTGCTGGCCTCCGACTACACTCGTTACCTGCCCCGAACCACTAAGTCTGGCCGCCTCTTCGCCAGCGTGTTCCTGGGTAATTTCGCTGGGGGCGGGTTGCTCTTTATGATTGGCGCGGCCGTGGGCAGCCTGGCCCTGGTTGGACCAGATGAACCCCCCACGTCTATGATGCTGGCTCTGGTGCCGGCCTACTTCGGGATACCGGCCATGGTGGCCGTGGTCCTGGGATCGACGACTCAGAACGTCCTGGCGGCTTATAGCGCCGGTCTGGTTGCTCTGGTCGCCCGAATCCCCACCAAACGTTGGCTGGCCGCCCTGGGGGCTGGAGCGCTGGGATTCATCCCTGCGGTGCTGGGTCAGGGCAGCTTCGCTCAGAAGTACGAATCCTTTCTGCTGGTGATTCTTTACTGGGCTCTGCCTTGGATGGGCGTCGTTCTGGCCGACTACTTTGTGGTCCATCGCGGTGAATACCGGACGAGCCTGTTCTTTGATTTGTCTCATCGCTTCGGTCGAGGTCTCATCGCCTGGCTCGTAGGGATTGCCGCCACGATTCCCTTTATCCAGCAGCAGCTATTCGTCGGCCCAGTGGCCCAGGCCTTTCCATCGTTGGGGGATATCTCCTACTACGTCGGGATCCTGGTGGCCTTCGTAATATATGCAGTAATAGGGGATAGAAGAGGGCAACACAGACCGCTTGAGAAGGGATAAGGGTTAGGGGTTATGGGGTAACCGATTGAGCGTCTTAACCCTTATCCCCTAACCCCTACTTCCCTCTGTGCCTCTGTGGTGCCGGTCGTGGTCCGGGGCAGAGCCGGGCGAGGGCACGGCCCATAGCGAGGTTGGCCGGGCCATACTCGCGAGCCAGTAACCAGGCGCCTAGAACAGCGTAGTAGAGCCAGAAGAGAACCGGCGGCACGCTTCCCGCGGGTACGGTGGCGCCGGGGATTTGCGCGGTCAGCTCGACGACGCGGGAGATGTAGGTGACGGAGAGCCAGGCCAGCCAGCCGACGACCTGCCCGAGGGGGAGATAAATGAAGCCGGCCAGGGTGGTCAAGGCGCCGGTAAGCATCGCCGCGGGCAGGGCTGGAATTATCAAGGAATTGGAAAGAGGGGCGACGACAGGAATCTGGGAGAAGTAGGAGACGATGAGCGGCACGGCAAAAACCTGGGCCGCCAGGGTCACGCTGAGCGACTCAGAAAGGAACCGGGGAACCCTGGTAAACCACTTCTGAAAAGTAGGAACCAGAACAACCAACCCGAGAGTGGCCAGGAAGGAGAGTTGAAATCCTACGTCCCAAAGGACGAATGGATCCCACAGCGTCATCAGGACTCCCGCCATGACCAGAGAGGTGAGGACATCGGCCCGGCGGCCGAATACAGTGGCGGACACGTAGAGAAGACCCATAATCGCCGCCCGAACCACCGGCGGAGAGGCCCCGACGAAGAGAGTATAGAGAAGAATGCCGAAAACG
>JAMDCE010000353.1 GCA_023489135.1 Chloroflexota bacterium | reverse complement strand
ACAACAGTCGTGGTTAGCTGCAACGGGGAGGGCTACGCGGCGTTGGAAGCAGCCGGGCCTTCACGACGGGATTACCACGCCGGAGCCCGCGTGCTACGCCTTCCCTGTCTGGGCAGCATCAGCCGCAACCACATTCTGTCGGCACTAAAGCACGGAGCCGACGGAGTCTTGCTGATGGCCTGTCCCGAGGACAAATGCCACTACGAATCCGGCAGCGCTCTGGCCGAGAAGACCTTCAATGAGACCGTCAAGCTGCTCGACGCCGCCGGAATGCCCACCGGGGTGCTGGAATTCGAGCGAATGGCGTTCGACGGCGCAGAACAGCTGGTGAGCAAGCTGCGAGGATTCGAGCTTCGCATCAGGGGTGCGCTCGAAACACTTGAGGAAAGCGAGGTCGTGCGGGGCTAGCGTGCTAGGTGGAACCAAGGAAGCTCTGCTGCAATCGGGCGCGTTTCGCTGCCTGGGCTGCGGGAAATGCACCTCGGTGTGCCCGATCTCCGCGCGAGGAGGCGACTTCTCTCCGCGCCTCCTGGTCGAGTGGGTCACTTCCCAAACCGACGAGGTCGATCCGCGCGTCGACGCCGCCGTGTGGACTTGCTTGACCTGCGGGCGTTGCTCGGAAAGATGCAACTCCGCGGTAGACTATCCGGCCTTCATTCGTCGTTTGAGAATGGGCGCGGAGGAATCGGCGCGGAAGTACCTGTGCACTCGGGGAGCGGCGGTCCAAAGCCTGTCCCAGATCGCCCTCGGCCGGCCACGCCGTCAGAGCCACCCCGAATGGCTCGGATCCGACTTGAAGGTGCGCTCCCAATCGGGTGTCCTGCTATTTGTGGGCTGCCTGCCGTATTTCGACCCGATTGTCCAGGACATCGGAGCCCGACCGCTCGACGTCGTCCGGAACTCGGTCAGGATACTGAACGCCCTGGGGATCGAGCCGGGGCTGCTGCCGGCGGAGGCCTGCTGCGGACACGACCTTCTCTGGACGGGAGATCTATCCCGGCTTCCTTCGCCTCGCCGAGCACAACTACGCGCAGATTCTGGACAGCAAGGCGGAGATGATCATCACCCCCTGTCCCGAATGCTACCAGACCTTGAAAGTGGACTACTCTCAGCATCTGGGGGCGCTGGGTGCCGAAGTGGTGCACCTGTCGCAGTTTCTGGCGGAACGCCTCGACAAACTGCACCTGGAACGAGGGTCGGAGAAGACCGTCACCTATCACGATCCTTGCCGCCTGGGCCGTTTCTCCGGTCTCTTCGACCAGCCCAGAAGGATTCTGGCGGCCCTCCCCGGAATCGAGCGGCGTGAGATGAGCCGGTCCCGCGCCTTGGCGGGGTGCTGCGGCGCCCACGCCTGGAACAACTGCGGGGCAATAGCCAAGGGCATCCAACTGGATAGACTGCAGGAGGCCCGGTCTACGGGAGCGAGCGTTCTCGTTACCGCTTGTCCCAAGTGCGAGATTCATTTCAAGTGCTCGATGCAGAACCACGGCGCAACCAGGGATTATGAAATAGAAGTGAGAGACCTGTTTTCCCTGGTTGCAGAGTTGATAGAATAGAGGTACGGAGCTTGCTTATGGACGGGACCAGAATAGGCGTGTTCGTTTGCGAATGCGGAATGAACATAGCCGGCTCGCTTGATTGCGAAGCGGTGAGGGAATATGCGGAGGGGTTGGGAGATGTGGTCGTCGCGGCTCGGAACCGTTACACCTGCGCGGAACCGGGCCAGCAGGAGATCAAACGCCTCATCCTCGAGCATCGGCTCAACCGGGTCGTGGTTGCCTCTTGCAGTCCACGCCTGCACGAGCCGACTTTTCGCAACTGCATTTCCCAGGTCGGTCTGAATCCGTACCTCCTCGAGATGGCCAACATCCGAGAGCAGTGCAGCTGGGTGCACCTGCACGATTGGGACGCCGCCACCCACAAAGCCAAGGATTCCGTGGCCATGGCCGTGGCCAGGGCGCGCTTCCTCTCTCCTCAGGAGGAGTCCGAGATCCCGGTCACGCAGGCCGCCCTGGTGATCGGCGGGGGCATCGCGGGGATACAATCGGCGCTCGACCTCGCGGACGCCGGCCATCAGGTGTACCTGGTGGAGAAGCAGCCGTCCATCGGCGGGCTGATGGCCCAGCTGGATAAGACGTATCCCACCATGGACTGCTCCATTTGAATACTGGGGCCGAAGATGATGGATGTCGGTCGACATCCCCGAATCGAGCTCCTGACCTATAGCGAGGTGGAAAACATCGCCGGGTACGTCGGAAACTTCCACGTGCGGGTTCGCAAGAAGGCACGCTTCGTCGACGAAAAGGAATGCAACGCCTGCGGCGAATGCGTCTCCGTGTGCCCGGTTGCCGTTCCCGATGAGTTCCAGGCCGGGTTCTCTTCCCGCCGCGCCATCCACATGCCTTTCCCGCAGGCCGTGCCATCGTCGTACTTAATCGACATGAACGATTGTCTGGGCAACAACCCCATCGCCTGCGGCAAGTGCCAGCAGAAATGCCTGAAGCAGTGCATCGACTTCGACGACCGGGACAGGATCTTGAATCTCGACGTCGGGGTCGTCATCGTGGCCGCGGGCATGGACGTCTACGATCCTACCGAGCTGGACGAGTACGGCTATACTCGATTCGACAACGTGATCACCTCCATGGAATTCGAGCGTCTCATCTCCGCCGGCGGCCCCAGCGAGGGGCATCTAATCAGGCCGGGCGACGGCCGGACGCCCAAACGGATCGGGTTCATCCAGTGCGTGGGCTCGCGCTCGGAGAAGAAAGGCAACCCCTATTGCAGCAACATTTGCTGCATGAACACAGTCAAAGACACGTTGCTGCTGAAGGACCACTACCCCGACATCGATATTAACGTCTTCTACATAGACATCAGAGCCTTCGGAAAGGGGTTTGAGGACCTGTATCGCAGAAGCAAAGAGGAGGGCGTGCGCTATGTGCGCGGCCTCCCCGGCGACATCCAGCAGGACGAGGAAACAGGCAACCTGATCGTCACCGTCGAAAACACTACCTCCGGCGTCCTGGAAAAGCACAACCTGGATATGGTCGTGCTGTCCATCGGGGCCGTCCCCAGAAAGGACACCGAGGAGATCAGGTCCCTGCTCACGCTCTCCCGCACCTCCGATGGCTTTCTTCTGGAGTCGCACCCCAAGCTCAGGCCGGTGGATGCGACCACCAAGGGGGTGTTTTTCGCCGGCTGCGTCGAGTCGCCCAAGGACGTCAAGGACAGCGTGACCCAGGCCAGCGCGGCCGCCGCTCGGGCGGGCATCATACTCAATGCCGGCAAGATCAAGACCGAGGCCATCACCTCGGTGGTGGATGTCGACAACTGCAATTCCTGCGAGATGTGCGCCAAGGTCTGTCCTTACAAAGCCATAAAGGTCGATCGCAAGACCAAGAAGCCGGCCAGGGTCATCGAGGCCGCCTGTGCCGGATGTGGCACCTGCTCGGCAGAGTGCCCTTCCAACGCCATCACCATGAGGCACTTCGGCGACGAGGCCATATTCGCCCAGATCGATGCCGCCTTGGGCGAGCATCCCGAAGACAAGATGCTGGTCTTTGCCTGCAACTGGTGCTCCTACGCCGGCGCCGACCTGGCCGGAACCTCTCGACTGCAGTATCCCGCGACCACGCGAGTGATCAGAACCATGTGCAGCGGGCGCGTCGACGACCGGTTCGTCATACACGCCTTCAAGCTTGGGGCGCCCGTGGTTCTTATCTCGGGATGTCACTTCTCCGACTGCCATTACATCGACGCCAACCGCTGGACCCAGCGCCGGGTCGATCGTCTATGGGACAAACTGGAACGCAAAGGAATAAGGCCGGAGCGGCTGCAGCTGGAATGGATAAGCGCCGCCGAGGGGCAGAAGTACGCCCGCGTGATGCGAGAGCTCGATCAGCTGCGCCTCACGGTTGCGGCAAACGAAATCGAACACGCGAAGAAGGTGCTGGCCAATGAGCGAACAAACCCAATCAAAGTTCAAGTGTCTTAGGTGCGGCCACACCTACGTGGCGCCCTACTCGCAAAGCAACCCCCAGGAAAGAACCTGTCCCAACTGCCGCAGCAACAGCGTCCGCCGGCTGAAAGATGCAAAGTAGCGCCAGCCGAACGGCAACGGACTAGACAGTGTTTTGCACCGCAGAGACGCAGAGGACGCAGAGTTCTCTTGATTATCTCTGCGTCCTCCGCGTCTCTGCGGTGAGCCTTCGTCTCGTTGCCTAGAACCGACTAATCGGTTCAATCTGTGCGTCTATCGGAGGTCCATGCGCAAAGTACTTTGGGCGGTTAGCACCATCGGCACCGGCCACGTTCATCGCAGCCTATGCGTCTCCCAGGAGCTCGCCCGGTTGGTCGGTGATCTGGACATCATTTTTGTCTCGGGGTCATCGGCCTTCGAGGCCCTGAAGGCCGAAGGGGTGAAATGCCTCGACGCCCTGGTCCCGGTCAAGGTACCCGTGCGCGATGGATACCTGGACATGACGTCGCTGGCGCGCGATTGGGCGGCGAAGGAGAATGCCAACGCCGGATTCTTCTTCCAGTTGGTGAACCACTACCAACCGTGCCTGGTCGTGGCCGACGAGCTCCCCTCGCTGAGCGCCGTCGCACGCAGCCTGGACGTTCCCTCTGCGCTCGTCACCGATTTCCTTTTCGTGGAGACCACGCGGCCATTCTGGCAGAACCTGAAGTTTAACCTGTTGCTCACCCTTCTTGGCCCCCTTTTCTTGCCGCTGGCGAGGCATGGCTATCAGTCCATCGACAAGATCATACTGACTGATTATGTAGAGCATCTCCCTGGCAGCTGGCGCGCATGGGCCGAGCGATACGTGCGAGCGGTGGGACCAATCGTAAGACCGCTTCAGGGGAATGTGGACGCCCGGGCCGAGCTCGGCCTGGATCGAGGCCGGCGGCTCATAGTGGTCAGCGTCGGGGGAAGCGCCGCCGGAGCCTACCTTGCCAACGCCGTAATCGAGGCTTACCCCCAAATCGAAGCGGCTGTGCCCCAGGCGGCGATGCTTATGGTGTTGGGGCCCGCGATCCCGGTGGAGATGCTACCCCCGATCGGGCACCCGGGGATCATCGTCAGACAGCTCGTCCCCGACCTCGTCGACTACCTCGCCGCGGGAGACCTCGCCATATGTTGCTCCGGTCACAGCACGCTGCACGAGATCGCCCTTCGGGCGCACGTGCCCGCCATCACCTGTCCCATTGCCAACCACTGGGAGCAGCTGAGCAACGCTCGAAGAGCCCAGGAAATCGGATTCGCGAAGATGATCGAACGACAACTCCTCACGCCCTCCCGTCTGGCGCAAGAAGCGGTGGAGATACTTGTAAACCAAAGCCTCCGGGAGCGAATGGCGGCGGCCACCTACTCCGTGAGGGAATCCGACGGCGCCAGACAAGCTGCCAGGACTTTGGCCTCTCTCCTGGACGGCCGGGAGCGTACCTACGCCGAGGAGCTGGTTGCACCACACGTGAGTCTGTGAGGGGGAGAAAAATCCCGTGTTGCAGCTTAGACGGTTGCGTTAGGACTTATCTAGCCTGCAAGCCCGGAACCTACCGGACCGACCGGTCGCTCATCCCTAATAACGGTCAATGCAGATCTTGTGGGCGGGACTAAGCGGCTCACCAGGCGATTGCCGCCGGAGGATGCCTAACGCCAAGGCGCTGGACTGCTGGTCTCAGAAAGCTTGACTTTCCCGCCGCCACAGATACAATAGCCCCATATCACCCTGGGAATTACGAACTCTTTGCGGAGGAAGATATGAAAGAAGCCGTCATCGTAGACGCAGTTAGAACGCCCATCGGCCGGCACGGAGGCTCACTCAAGAGCGTGCGGCCCGATGACCTCGCGGCGTTAGTCATAACTAAGCTGGTCGAGCGCACGCACGTAAACCCAGAAGAAATAGAGGAAGTGATCTTTGGCGCCGCCAACCAATCCGGTGAGGACAATCGCAACGTCGCTAGAATGGCCGTCCTCCTGGCAGGACTCCCGTATTCCGTTCCCGGCGCCACGGTCAATCGTCTGTGCGCTTCTTCCCTCACCGCGGTCAACATCGCGGCCCAGTCCATTCAGACCGGCAACGGCGACATCTACATCGCCGGGGGCGTGGAAAGCATGACACGGTCCCCCTGGGTTATGCTCAAGCCCGACGCCGGATTCCCCCGGGGCGACACCAAGATGTTCGATACTACCATCGGCTGGAGGATGATCAATCCAAAGATGGCCTATCCCACCGAGGGCATGGGCGAGACCGCCGAGAACGTGGCCGAGAAGTATGCCATCTCTCGTGAAGATCAAGACCAGTTCTCCCTGCTTAGCCAACAGAAATGGGCGGCGGCGCACAAAGAAGGTAAATTCGACGCCGAGCTAATAGCGGTACCCATCCCTCAAAAAAAAGGCGATCCCATCATGTTCTCGGTGGACGAGCATCCTCGCCCCGATACCACCATCGAGAAGCTGCGCGCACTACCCCCGGCCTTCAAGAAGGATGGCACAGTCACGGCGGGAAACTCTTCCGGCATTAACGACGGCTCTGCCGCTGTTCTCCTTATGTCAAGAGAGAAGGCCGAAGCCCTGGGCCTCAAGCCTATGGCACGAGTGATCTCGTCTGGGGTCGCCGGGGTTCACCCCTCGTACATGGGCATTGGCCCAATCCCCGCGGTGCGGAAGGCGCTCCAGCGTGCCGGCTTGTCCATCGACCAGATAGACGTGATCGAGCTCAACGAAGCCTTTGCCTCGCAATCCCTGGCCTGCGCCCGGGAGCTAGGGATGGATATGTCCCGCGTCAATCCCAACGGCGGGGCCATAGCCCTCGGCCATCCCCTCGGCTGTAGCGGCGCACGCATCGTAACCACGCTGGTTCACGAGATGGCCAGGCGCCACGCCCGCTACGGCTTGGCGACCATGTGCGTGGGCGTCGGACAGGGCGTCGCCATCATCGTGGAGCGCGCCTAGCCACGCACCGCCCATAGTCAGTATAATTCTGCTATAGAACATACTCTGCTCACGGCCGGCTTTGGACCAACAAGAGCCGGCCGTCGCGCTGGGGGTGCCATTGATCCTGGATTCGACGGCTCCGCAACCGGTTGCCCGCGCCTACAATCTAATCGGCGAGACACCCAGAGTCGCTCTGACGACGCTGGGCTGCAAGCTCAACCAGGCCGAAACCGAACAGATGGCCCAGGGGTTCATCTCCGCCGGCTTCACGGTGGTCGATTTCGGGTCGCAGGCCGACGTTTACGTCGTAAACACCTGCACGGTCACGCACGTGGCCGACCGCAAGTCGCGCCAGCTCATCCGGCACGCCAGGCGGCTCAATCCCGCGGCAGTGGTCGTTGTCACCGGCTGCTACGCCGACGTGTCTGCCGAGGAGGTGGAAGGAATCGATGGCGTAGATCTGGTTATCCCCAACGACGAAAAGCGCAAGCTGGTGGAAGTCGTCGGCCATCGGCTGGGAATCCAAAGTTCCCCCCTTGCCGGCCCTGGCCCGGGCTCTTCGCGCACTCGCGCCTTCGTAAAGATCCAGGACGGCTGCAACCAGTTCTGCAGCTACTGCATCGTGCCATTGGCTCGCGGCCGGGAGCGTAGCGAGCCGATCCAGCGCGTCATCGATTCCGTTGGCCGGTGTCACGCCTCCGGCTTCAACGAGGTCGTCTTGACGGGGGTCCACATCGGCACCTACGGCAGAGACATCAGAGGGGACCAGCAGATCGATCTCGCCTTTCTGGTCAAATCCCTGCTCGACAATACCTCCGTTCCGCGCATCAGGCTCTCTTCCATCGAGCCACAGGATTTCACCGATTCTATGCTGGAGATGTGGCCTTCCGCCCGGCTCTGCCGGCATCTCCACCTGCCGCTCCAATCCGGCTGCGACGCCGTGTTGAAGCGGATGCGCCGCCCTTACACCGCCGAGCAGTTCTCCGAGATCGTCGATAGGGCTCGACGCCGCATACCCGGCGTAGCCCTGACCACCGACATCATCGTGGGTTTCCCCGGGGAAACCGAAGGAGAGTTCCGCCAAACCTACGAGTTCGCCAAGGAAATCGGTTTCGCCGGAATCCACGTCTTCAAGTACTCGGCTCGCAAGGGCACCCCAGCGGCCGGGCTTGCGGAGCAGGTGCCTTATGATGCCAAGAAGGCGCGGAGCGACCTGCTTCTGGAGCTCGCACAGCGCAGTGCGCGCCATTTTGCCTCCCGCTTCGTAGGCCAGACACTGGAAGTGCTCTACGAAAGTCGCACCGGCATCGCAATGGGGGAGCAATCCGAATGGGAAGGACTGAGCGACAACTATCTTCGCGTAGTCGCCCCGCATCCCGGCGATCTGACCAATCGCCTCCTCCCCACCCGGTTGATCCACCAGGCCGACGCAGTGCTTACCGGCTGCGTGCTATAACCGAGCATCGGTCAGGACAATCAATGGAATATATCAAGCCTCCTATCAAGCGAAAACCTTCCCGTAGGCTTGACGGCGAGACTTCAGTTTGCCGAAGGACTCCCAGGCTCGTACTCCCATTTCCACGCCTCAATTGACGCCCTGGCATTTGACTTGCTCTATACCTGATGCTACACTCTACTGGGCCCGAGCCGAAACGCTTGCCTGGATCGGGGGTACAAGTTGTCTAAGCAGCGACAAATCAAGAAAGCAAGAGGTAAAGGAGAAGTTCCTTCACCCGCCACTCCCGCTGGCCAGGCGGACGAGACCGCGGTCGAAGGGCTCAAGCAGCGGGCGCAAGGCCAGGTGTTCGCCCGGCTAGAGCCCGGCAAGGACGAGGTCGCTTCATTTGCCGACGAGCTCCGCGGCATTCCTTCGGAAGCTACCGCTTTGGAAGCGGTTCGTGAGATAGGACAATCCTACGGCGAGAAGGCAATCCCTCTCCTGGAGAACCTTGCCGCTGGATACGATACTTCTCATCCGTCGCAGCGTATCGGGGCTGGACACGATAGAACCCTTCAGATGCAATCCGTGAAGCTGTTGGGGACCGTGAAATCGGAAGCCGCTGTGAGAGCGCTGGCTCGCATAGCCGATACGACTTCCGACCGCGACGTGCGGAAAGAGGCCAAACGATCCATTTTCCGGCTGCGCTCGGCCGGGCTCGACGTGGAAAGCGTTCTTCAGCCTGAGAGGCCGGAGCCGACGCGACCCGAGCAACGCGTTCCCGTGGTCTGGCGCTCCTTCGCCAGCACCTTCGACGCCGCGGGCGACCGGCTCTTCGTCGTCGCGGTGGAGAAGCCCTTCGGCGGCATAGAATCGTGCTTCGCAGTTATCAACGAAATCAAGGGCATTGAGGGATTTAGCTGCCGCGATACCAACAAACGCAAGTGGGAGAGGGAGGAGATGCGGCAGTACCAGGAGGACTGGAAGCCCATGCGGGTCGTCGAGATCCCTCCCGATTACGCCAGGCACCTCTTCAAAGTGGCCTACGAAAAAAACAAGGCCGCCGGAGAAGGCATCCCTCCGGAATTCGCTCGGCTGCGACCGGTGTTGGCGCAACCCGAGAGGGAGTACGAACGCCCTATCATTTACGATGAAATCAATCCCCTCGAGATCAAGTGGGACCCCGAGCTTTTGGAGGAGTCGCCCGGGCTGCTCGGTCTCCCCGAGTTTCAAATCTGGCACCTTCCGGAACGGGAGTTGTTCGAGTTCGTTCAAGAGCTGGCCCAGATCGAAACCGGCCAGATAGCGCTGCCGCAGTGGGTGGAGAAGGAAAAGGAGCAAGCCGTCATAAACCGGGGGCTGGAGAAGCTCCTCACTCCCGAGAAGCGTGATAGCTACAAGCGGCAACTTGAAGAAACCGCGTACATCCTCTTGCGCACCGAGCGATTGAGATGGGCCAAGGTGGCCGTGGCCGCGGCGCTGGCCATGGAGGGAGCTGCTCCGCCTCAGTTGGCGCAGCAACCGTTTATCAAGGCCCTCGTTGCTAAGAGTATAAAGCGCGTATTGGAGTTCGGACCTGGCGGCGAGCGCACCACGCCCCCGAGCGAGCTGATGGTGGAGCCGGAACAACTGGCCAGGTTCATCCATTCAAACCTAATACGATCCAAATAGAAGAAGGTTTCGACTATTAATGCCGAGGAATCCTGAGCGGCTGGCATGGACGGTCTTATGGCTATCCTTCTTCACATTCTGCACCCTGGTGGTCGGAATTCCCACCGCTATTCAAGCCTACGTTTCGGGCGCAATGGAAGACCGGGTGGCCTCTCTACAAATACTGAACGGCACCGTGCTCATGCAACAGCGCGGCGCCAAATTCGAGGTGAACGCCGCCGGTGGCGGGACCGATGATCCTACGGACACTATGCTGGCCGAGGGGGATGCCTTCAGAACGGTCGAAAACTCGCGAGCGGTTTTATGGCTGTTCGACGGAAGCAACTTCTCCCTGTGGCCTGACACCCGTGTGGCACTTAACAGCATCCGCGCCACCAAATTCAATTCTAACAAGGCCGTGATTTCGTTGAATCAGGAAAGCGGCCACATTCGCTTCGAGGTAGCGCCATCGCCTATCAAGACGAGGAACTTCGAGGTGCGGACTCCCGAAGCCACGCTGGCGCTCCGGGAGGGCAGCTACTCGGTCACCCGAACGCAGGGAAAGACCGAGGTGGTTACCCACCGTGGATGGGCGACCTTAGCGACCACGGGTACGGCCGTGGATGTCCTGCAGAACGAACGGGTGGAGGTCATCTCAGGGCAACCGTCCATCGATCCCTTGCCTGCCGCTCGCGATCTCATTGCCAACGGCAATTTCGGCGCCGGCCTGCAAGACTGGACGGTTGCCAACCGCGACGAAGAGGAACCGATCCTGGGCACCGCAGACCTGCTCGTTCAAGATGGCCGGAACGTGATCGACCTCAAGCGCACCGGCGCCACCAAACACTGCGAAACCTACCTTTTCCAGGCCCTAAACAAGGACGTCACCGATTTCGATTCGGTCAAGCTCAGGCTGGACTTCAAACTGGTCTACCAATCGCTGTCGGGCGGCGGGTTTCTCGGCTCCGAGTACCCGTTGCTGATTCGCTTGAAGTATCGCGACATATACAACGGCGAGAACACCTTCGTCAAAGGGTTCTACTACCAGAACGAAAGCGGGAACCCGACGCACAATGGGGAGAAGGTTTCGCAGGGGGAATGGCATACGTACGACATCGACCTTCTCGATCCGAGAGGCGCGCTCCAACCCAAACCGACACAGCTGGTGTGGCTGGAGATAGCGGCGTCCGGCCACAATTACGAGAGCCTGGTCACCAACATCCGCCTGATTGCCGAGTGAGCCTAGCCCACGTCTCGCGTGACGCTCGCGACCCCCTTGATCCCCTCCAGCTTCGCCAAAACCCGGCTGAGCTTGTCCACGCCACTTATTTCCAGGGTCGCCGTTATGGTGGCCGTCCGGTCCGGACGAGTGACGGCGCTGACGGTTGACATGTTTATCTTGTCTTCGGCGACGGCGGATGCCACGTCGCGCAGCAATCCGTCTCGATCCCATCCCTCAATCCGCAGCGTAACCGGATACATCTGATGCGCGGTCTTACCCCAATCGACTCTTACCAGGCGCTCCTTTTCGTCCTCGGTCGCGATGTTGTGGCAATCCTTGCGGTGGACGCTCACACCCTTTCCGCGCGTAATGTAGCCGATTATCTCGTCCCCAGGAACCGGATTGCAGCAGCGAGCGAGCCTGGTCAACAAGTCGCCGACGCCCATCACCATGATGCCCTTGGTAACTTCCAGAGGGGGCGGAGCGGCCCCGGGAAGCGGAATCTCGGCGTCTTTGTTCCGCTCCGCAACCAGCCTGGAGGAAATCTGCTGCGGGCTTACGTCGCCAAATCCAATCGCCGCCAGGAAATCATCCAGCTTCTCGTACTTGAACAGCTGCGCCAGGTCGTCGAGTTTCTCCTGAGCAAGACCGAGGCGCGAAAGCTCCTTATCCAGAACTTCCCGTCCCCGAACGATGTTCTCCTCTCGCTGCTGTCGGCGGAACCATTGCCTGATCTTCTCTCGAGCGTGCGTGGTCCTGATGTACCCGTAACTGGCGTTTAGCCAGTCGAGACTGGGGCCCTTGGGAGCCTTGGTGGTGATGATCTCCACGATCTCGCCCGTCTTCAACTGGTAATCCAGCGGCACCAGGCGCCCGTTGACCTTTGCTCCAATGCAACGGTGACCAATGTCGGTGTGAATGCGATAGGCAAAATCGAGCGGCGTCGCCCCGGTGGGCAGGTCCTTGATCTCGCCCTTGGGGGTAAACACGTACACCTGGTCGCGGAAAACGTCGGTCTTAAGCGTTTCCACGAATTCGGCTGCCCCTCCGGACAAGTCCTTCTGCCAGTCCAGGAGCTGTCGCAACCAGGCTATCTTCTGCTCGAACTTGACGTCGCGCTTAGAGCCCTCCTTGTACCGCCAGTGCGCGGCCACGCCGTATTCGGCCACCCGATGCATATCGTTGGATCGAATCTGAATCTCGAGCGGTCTGCCCTCGGGCCCCAGAACTGTCGTGTGCAGCGACTGGTACAAGGTCTCCTTCGGCATGGCTATGTAGTCGTCGAATTGGCCTGGGATCGGGTGCCACAAAGAATGGATAACACCCAGGGCGCTGTAGCAATCCTGGACCTCCTGCACCAGCACCCGCACCGCCAGCAGATCGTAGATCTGGCTGAAATCAACCCCACGGTTCTGCATCTTGCGGTAGATGCTGTATATGTGCTTGGGGCGTCCGCTTATGTCGGCTTTTACTCCGGCCTTTTCCATCTCGCTTTCGATGATCCGAATTACCGAGGCGATGTACTTCTCCCTCGCCACCCGGCGGCCGGCCAGCAGCGTCGCTATCTCCTTGTACTTCGCCGGCTCCAGGTGTCTGAAGGTCATGTCCTCCAGCTGCCACTTCATTTGCCAGATTCCCATTCTGCTGGCGAGCGGAGCGTAGATATCCATCGTCTCCTGGGCTATCTGCCGGCGTCTGGCCGCCGGAATATATATGAGCGTGCTCATATTGTGCAGACGGTCGGCCAGCTTGATCAGAACCACCCGAACGTCGTCGGCCATGGCCAGAAACATCTTGCGCACGTTCTCCGCCCAGACGTTCAGCTCTTCCTCACTGGCCTTGCCGATCAGCCGCTTGCCTTCCTCGATTGCCTCCCAGTCGATTCGGCTCAGCTTGGTCACGCCATCCACCAGCTTGGCAACCTCGGGACCGAATTCTGTCTCCACGGCATCCAAGGAGACATCGGTATCCTCGGGAACGTCGTGCAGCAGCGCCGCGGAGATCGCGAAAACGTCCAGGTGCAGATCGGCCAGAATCCTGGCGGTGGCCAGGGGATGAGTCACGTAGGCGTCTCCGGAACGGCGGATCTGCCCGGCGTGGGCCACCTTGGCAAACTCGAAGGCGCGACGCACGATAGCCAGGTCCGACTCGGACATGTATTTCTTCAGTTTCTCGATGAGAGCCTGCTCCAGCGCAGCTTCGGCCAGGCGGCCGCTACCGCTGGTTGCCGCAGGGGAAAGCCCTCCTTCGGTCATTGGCACAACTCTCTCCCGATTCGATTAGGACCGCCTATCGCGGATAGTCAAAAACCGCACGTGGGCCGGCGGCGAGCTTGAGCTACAGCACTCTCCGCACAATCCGTCGTACGGTCCATAATAAGGAGTATACTTCACGTGGGCTGTTAGCGCAAGACGAAAATCAGCCTCCGCGCTCTTTGCGTCCACTGCAGGTTGATAATATTAGGTATTTAGTGATCGGCAGCCGGGGTCGGGGCCACCACCAGCGGCGTTCGGATCTGCCAGACGAGCACGAACGCGACCAGTGCCAGTCCCACAACCGACACGGAAATGTTGGGGGCGGTGAGCATGGCCCGGCGACGACGGCGGCCACTCTCTGAACCGGGTTTAGGGGTCGCAGGGCGTAACCTCGTATTCCAGCGGCAACGGTCACGGCACCCGTGAGCGCTGTCACGATTGACACCACAACCTTTTCTGGAGGGCCCTGCAGTAGCAGTGATTGGTCAAAGGCAAAAGCAAATGGAACGACGTAAATGGCGATACCCAGCTTGAGTGCCTCCCATCCGATGGCCCGCACCTTTGCCCCGCTCAGACCGCAAGCGACGAACACCGCCAGGCCACTGATCTCAAGCGCGCCAATTAGCATCCCAACGCCCGCGGTTATGGCGGCAATTGGCACCCACGACTGCACGGCAGCGGCGAGGCCAAGGAATATCGGCTTCGGTAGCAGCCAGTTCTCGTGGTTGCGCGAGAGGAAGCTACTACCAATCAGTATTGGCAGGGAAAACATCCCGGCTATGTCGGGCGGGTAGCGAAGGACGATGAGGAAAATGACTAGCGCCAATAGAGGGGAGGAGAATAGCGCCGATCACTTCGAACCTGGTGCGCGTGTGCAGTTTCACTTCAGCCCTCCTTGATCACAATCACAGCGATTCTGGTTGGAGTTGCGGGATCGCTTTGCTGTAGACGTCGATGCCGCTCTCCGATTTCCTCACGACGAGGAACTTGAACCAGTTGGGGTCCTGCTCCGGGTAGTCGGCCCGATAATGGGTTGGGAGGAAGCGGCTCTCTTTTCGTTCGAGAGCGGCCATAGCTACCAGCTCTCCAACGTCCATCAGGCTCAGCACTTCCAGACTCCTCATAAGCTCGTGTTGATTCTCCGCCTTGAGATCTCGAAGCGCCCGCGTGCGAATCATCTTCAAACGAGCGAGGCCGGCCTTTATCAACGTTTCCGAGCGGGTTCGTCCGACGTAATTGTCCATCGTGACGTTGATAGCCGTTTGAGCATCTTGCCAGGTTGTGCCAAATTCCCTGGTGAGGATGGAGTTGCAGAGATCCAGCTTGTCTCCCACCGTTGAAGCGTCGGGATCGGGCAAGCGCTGTCGCTGACTGGCCATAGCATAGGTTGCCGCCGATTCTCCCGACTGCCATCCCAGCGCAAGCGCACCAGCCGCGGAGGCGCGCATAACTCCGCCGATGGCATCTCCCGCGGCAAAAAGGCCCGGCACCGGCGTTTCACATCTCGTGTTGATAGCTATCCCGGAATTTCCTTGACCGAGCCGAGGTTCGTACATGCCAAACTCGATCCGGTGGGTGCGCAGGTCGATCCCTTCATTGTCGAGGTAGTCGAGGAAAGCGCAGTTCCCCTCGTTGCTCAGCGCCCAGCGAATGTACTTGATGTCCTCCTCACTGCATCCGGAGCAGTCCATATACACGGGGCCGGTGCCCTTCTCCAGCTCACGGAGGTACATCACTCCACTTTCGACCGACTTATCGATAGCGTTGCGTTGTAACTTGGCATCAGCACCCATCGGCTGACCCAGCGCGTTGTATACCCTGCCCCCAGGGGTGTAAGAACCGCGGCCGCATCGCTGGAAATACCTCGGGCCGGTATGCGAAACCGTGAACTCCATGTTCAACAGCTCTGCACCCACTCTGAAGGCTGCCGAATGCAGGTCGCCGGTCTCGCTGCCTGGCCTGCCCCTGCTCAAAGGCATCCCGCTGGTCGGCCTGTACAGGCGAGCCACTCCGCCCGTGGATACAACCACGGCTTTGGCTCGGAAGACGTGCATCTCGGGTTCTCGGGTGGAAACGCCGATGGCTCCGTAAACTCCATCGTCGTTGGCGAGCAGATCGGTAATCATCACGCGATTCATGATGTTTACCTTTCGCCGGAGGGCCTCCTCCGTCAGCCGAACCTTCATATCCCGTCCGGCAAAGTGCAGAAACGCTGGAACACGATGCACCTTCTTCACCAGGCGGAAGTTGCCCTGCGGGTCCCTCATTTCCACACCGAAGCGTTCCAGGTCGAGGATGCGCTCGTAGCTGTGCGTGATAATGAACAGGGCCAGTTCTTGATCCATGAAGCGGGCACCAGCCTCTGCGTGGTCCTGGACCAGCTCTTCTGGAGTCACCTGAGACCCGTGAATCTGCGGCACGTACGTCAATATGTGATCGACCCCGGTCGCCGCGTTGCCGCTGCGATTGGTATTGGTTTTCTCGGCGAGGATCACGTCGAGGCCGCTCTCGCGAGCCCTTATGGCTGCCATACAACCGGCAATGCCGCCGCCGATTACCAGGACATCCGCGTCCATAGTACGAGTAGTTAAGGTTGCCGTCACTTGTTTCTTCTCCTTGCCTCTGCCACCACAATCTAAGAAGTGCTTGAGGTGGCTGCATTTGATGCGCCTAAACTACCAGGGGAGAAAACGAGCCCGCACCTCGTCTCCTCACAAAATAACGTTGGGGAGATGGTCGCCCCAGAACATTATCAGTTAGCTCGAGTATTTGAAGGAATTGGCTAATTGAAACGTGTTGAACGTAGGTAGGATAGCGAGATTAGAAATCTACGGGGGTCGCTCTTGACACGGCTTCGCCGGTGAAACCTAGTCCCGTACAAAAGGCGGCATCAGTATATACCCGCTGTTTTGGGTTGTCAAGGAATACAGGGAAATCCATCAGCCCTCCATGTCGCCCGCTTCGTAGAGCGCCAACGAAGTGACCACCAGAGCCGCGGTTTCAGCGCGCAAGATGCGTGCGCCCAGGCCAACCGGGTCAATGCCGTGGGCGCGCGCCCCCTGCACTTCCGCCGGAGAGAAGCCGCCCTCCGGGCCAACAAACACATTGACCGTGAACGGCCGCGTCGTCTGTCCCCGTTCTTGCTCGCCGTGCCCCAGCCACTCTTTCTTGAGCAGGCTCCGCAGCGACTTGCCCTTTTCGTACTCCCAGGCGATCAACGACGTGCCACGGACCTCTTCACAAGCCTGCTGGAACATGATTGCCGGCCTCAAGGTCGGCAGCTTGCCCCTTCCAGATTGCTCCGCCGCCTCCACGATGATCTTGCGCCACCGATCCATCTTGGCGGTTCTGGCTTCGTCGATGTTGCCCACCAGGCATCTCTCGGTTATCATCGGCACGAAAGCCACCACGCCCAGCTCGGTGCACTTCTGCAACACGAACTCGAACTTGTTGGCGCGCAAAAGGCCCTGGTAGAGCGTGATCTTGGTCCGAGGCTCGGTCGTAACCAGGCTCTTGGACTTCACCAGGCAGGTTACTTCGCCATCCTGCGCGGACACGATCTCCGCGTCGTACTGCCATCCCGAATTGTCCAGAACCACGATCTTTTCGCCTGCTCCCAGACGTAAGACGTTCACGATCTGGTGCGCCTGCGCCCCCCCGATGGAGATCGTGCTCCGCCGAATCGACTCCGGCGCGACGAAGAAATGATGGCTTTGGTGCCTGTTGATCGGAGAATCGTTCACTCTAAACCGCCCCGCCGTCGCCTTCGATGGCTTTCCGCGCGATCAAAGCCACCCATTCCCCACTCGCTTGCCTGGAAATCAATTCCAGGCCATTGGCCGCCAAGCTCTCTTCAACGCCCGCCACCTTCTCCTGCAGTATCCCGCTGGCCACCACCAGGCCGCCCGGACGCAGCGCGCGCGCTATCTCGGCGGACAAATCACGAATCACGCTGGCAATGATGTTAGCGACAACCAGATCGAAGCGAAGGTGCCCTCTCGACCCACCGGCGCCGCCGGAGGCGGCCGGTTCAGTGTCAGAGTCAAGGGGCAGCGAGCCCCGGCGCACCTCCACTCGATCCCCGACCTTGTTGAGCTCCACGTTCTGGCGCGCGACTTCGACGGCAACGCTATCCACGTCGACCGCCAGCACCCCGGCTGCGCCCAATTTCGCGGCTGCGATGGCCAGAATACCCGAGCCGGTTCCCAGGTCCAGGACCCACATTCCCGGTGACAATCGCTCTTCCAGGTCGATCAGGCACAACTGCGTGGTGGGGTGCAACCCGGTGCCAAAAGCCATTCCGGGATCGAGATCGATAACCACGTCGTTTGGCTCGGGGTCGCATTGCTGCCAGGTGGGCTTGATAATGATGCGCCGGCCGACGCGATGCACGTGGAAGAACTGCTTCCAGGACTCCTGCCAATCCTCCTCGGCGACCTCCCGCGTTTGCAGCGGGCCGATTGGCCTCAGCAGGCGTAGATGCCACAAGGATTCCTCGATGCGCTGCACCCGGGCGACGACCTCGCCGTCGATCGGCAGATATCCTTTGACAGTCACGGGCTTGTCGACGTTGACCCGGTATCCTTCGCGGTCAGAAAAAAGGGTGATGTCTTCTTCGATCACCACCCCACCGTGAACGTGCTCTCTGAAGAGGGCGCCAACCGCCTCCACCCCCTCCACATCCACCGCGGCACATACTTCCAGCCAGTTCATGGGATTCCTGTCAGTCCACCCCTAGCGCATCCTTCACTTTTCCGATGAAGCCCTTGTCATCTTTGCCGTTCAAATCGATACCAAACGACTTCGCGAGCTTGTCCATCAGTGCGCGCTGCTCGTCCGTCAGCTGCGTGGGTATGTCGACCCTCACTTTGACGAGCATGTCGCCCCGGCCACTGCCTCTCAGCTCGGGCACACCCTTGTCCCTCAAACGGAAGACCTTCCCGCTTTGCGTTCCGGGAGGAACCCTCAGCCTGGACTTGGCCCCGCCCACCACCGGCACTTCGATCTCGTCG